>NZ_LJOQ01000051.1:0-7521 GCF_001672255.1 Anabaena sp. AL09 | reverse complement strand
GCAGTAATAGAGGACGAAAGAAGTCTACTACTGTGCTTTCTGTTGGGCAGGAAGCCCACACTGTACCGTCAGGTCAGTGTGGGTAGTTCACGAAATTCTCAATTCCCTGCTTTCATCTTTCCATAAGCATAACGAACAAAACTGCCTTCATTGAGATTGTTCCACGCATACATCCGATCTCTAAAGGGTTTCCACTGTTCATAAACGGCTTTAAAATCAGCGTCTTTAGCTGCAAATTCATCATATAAAGCAAAAGAGGCCTTTTCCGCAGCTTCCAAAATTTCTTGACTATAAGCACGCAGTTGAGTACCCGTTTTTAATAGTTTCTCTAAGGACTCATTATTGCGGACATCATAACGAGCTAACATTGTTGTATTCGACTGAAATGCAGCAGTTTCTAATGCTGCTTGGTATTGCGGTGGTAACTTTTTCCATTCGTCTAAATTCACTTGTACTTCTAAAGTTGGACCTGGTTCCCACCAACCTGGATAATAGTAGAATTTAGCGACTTTATTTAAACCTAATTTTTCATCATCATAGGGGCCTACCCATTCTGCCGCATCAATAGCCCCCGTTTGTAGCGCTTGGAAGATTTCCCCCCCTGGAAGAGTCTGCACAGTTACGCCTAATTTAGCCATAACTTGCCCTCCTAAGCCGGGAATTCGCATTTTTAGGCCTTTGAGATCATTGAGGGTTTTCACTTCGTTGCGAAACCATCCCCCCATTTGTGTCCCCGTATTTCCCGCAGGAAATTGAATCACATTAAATTTACTGGCATAGATTTCTCGCAGTTTGGTTAAACCTCCGCCTTCATATAACCAAGCGTTTTGTTGTTGGGCATTAAGTCCAAATGGTACTGATGTACCAAAAGCGAGGGCAGGACTTTTACCAATATAGTAATAAGCGGCAGTATGTCCAGCTTGTACAGCACCTTGGGAAACCACATTCAGAACTTCTAAGCCGGGGGCTATTTCTCCAGCCGCACGGGGTTCGATAATAAATTTACCGTTAGTGAGAACTTTGACACGTTCTGCTAATACCTGCGCTCCACCAAATATAGTTTCTAAGGACAATGGCCAACTTGTCGCCATTTGCCATTTTATTGTCGGTAGATTACTGGTGTCGGTTTGAGCGGTTGCTGTTTTATTTTGAGCTTTTTGACAACCACCAATAATTGCTACTCCTGTGGCAGCGATCGCACTTTGAGATAATCTGTTAACAATAGCTCGGCGTTTCATAAAAGTTACTATTATTGACTAACTGGAGGATTTCACTACAATATCATGTTTGATTTGATTGTGTTAATACACTGAAAACTTATTATTTCTTATAATTTTGCCAATTGCTGATCATTTCAGATTAGTATAAAAATATTAAGTAATTTCTAACTAAATTTAACGGCTATGTTAGAAACTGTTTTAGCTGAACCTAGCATTAAACTGCCACCCACCCAGGCAGAACTTCCTTGTGATGATGGTATCCCCATGGAGACACAAAGACATAAATTACAAATGGATATCTTAATTGATACCATTCAGCCTTGGTTAGAGCAAAGGACTGATGGATACGTAGGTGGCAATATGTTTGTCTACTACAGTTTAGCACAATTGAAAAATCAAGATTTTCGAGGTCCAGATTTCTTTGCTGTTTTGGGTGTACCGAAAACAGAACGATTGTCTTGGGTAGTTTGGGAAGAAGGAAAACCCCCAGATGTAGTAATTGAATTACTTTCAGAAAGCACAGCTAACAATGATAAAAATCAGAAAAAATTGATTTATCAAAATCAAATGCGCGTTTCTGAATATTTTTGGTATGACCCGTTTAACCCCAATGATTTTGCCGGTTTTGATCTTAACAGTGGTGCATATCAACAGATTGCTCTAAATGATAAAAACCAACTGATAAGTAAAGTTTTAGATTTAGCTTTGGTACGTTGGGAAGGTAATTATAGAGGCGTTGATGCCACTTGGTTACGCTGGGCAACTTTAGATGGTGATTTATTTCCCACTTCTCAAGAAATGGTAGGAATTGCACAACAAAGGGTAGAACAAGAAAAACAAAGGGCAGAACAAGCTGAATTGCAATTAAGGGAAGTTGCTATTAATTTGTTACAGAATGGAATGTCTATAGAACAAGTGGCACAGTTAACAAATTTAGATATTTTGGAGGTGGAAAAATTGCTTAATTAATAGTAAAAATTCACTAAAGTTTTTCTCGTTCCCATACTCTGTATGGGAATGAATTCCAAAGTTTTTCTCATTCCCATACTCTGTATGGGAATGAATTCCAGAAGGCTCTGCCTTCAATAACAGCAGAGGCAGAGCCTCCGTCAGGGCATTCCCAGTCAGAGACTGGGAACGAGATAAATTCCCTGGCTGACTGTGTTTTCAGATCTTACCTTTAATTTATTATGTTCTATGCGTGACTCAAGCAGATTTTCTTTAATTCGTAAACTCTTAAAATTTTCTCAGTTTATTGACAATGGTGCTGATAAATTGGGATGGTTATCGAATTGGCTAGTTTTACTAACAATTGGAGTCGGTTTTTTTAATGTTGTCGTCCGTTATATGGGTCGTTTCATTGGCGTACAATTGTCTTCTAATGCCTTATTAGAACTGCAATGGTATTTATTTTCTCTCACATTCTTATTCGGCTTTGTTTATATTTTACGTCATGGGGAAAATGTCCGCGTTGATTTTCTCTATACTAATATGAGTGAAAAAAAACGCGCCTTAGTTGATTTTGTGGGAACAGTTTTATTTTTAATTCCCTTTTGTCTACTTGGTATTTGGGTAACAATCAATCCGGTTTTACAATCTTGGGGCAGATTAAGTGACGGTAGTTGGGGAACTTGGGAAATATCTTCTGACGCTAATGGTTTACCCCGCGCCCCAATCAAAACTATGGTTCCTATAGCCTTATTACTGCTGCTTTTGCAAAGTATTTCTCAAGCAATTAAATATTTAGCAGTATTATTAGGTTATCAACAAGTAGCAGAACAAATTCGTTTAGAAACTTCAGAAAATATCAATATTGAATAGGGGAAACTATGGGTTTTGAATGGTTAGCAATTTTAATGTTTGTCGGCTTTTTCTTTATTCTCATGAGTGGCTTTCCTGTCGCTTTTTCCTTTGCCGGCACAGCCATTGTTTTTGGACTTATTGGTACAGCAGTTGGGGCTTTTAATCCGGCGCGTCTGCTCCTATTACCTAATAGTTGGTTTGGCACAATGTCCAACTTTACCTTACTGGCTATTCCCTTTTTTGTCTTTCTGGGTGCAGTTCTAGAAAAGTCAGGATTAGCAGAAGAATTATTAGAAACTATCGGCATTATTTTAAGTCGTGTGCGGGGAGGATTGGCTTTAGCAGTTGTTTTAGTGGGAACTGTTTTAGCAGCCACAACCGGAGTCGTAGCCGCCACAGTAATTGTCATGGGAATGTTATCATTACCCATGATGTTACGCTATGGCTATGATAAAAAATTGGCAGCAGGAGTAATAATTGCTTCCGGTACTTTAGCCCAGTTAATTCCTCCCAGTTTAGTCTTAGTGATTCTGAGTGATCAAATTGGTGTTTCTGTGGGAGATTTATTTTTAGGGGCATTAATTCCCGGATTAATGTTATCTGGTGCTTATATTCTCTATATTTTAGGACTAGCTTTTTTTCAACCGGAAAAAGTACCAATGATTCCTGATGATGTCGTAATTCCTCAAGGGACTCAATTAATTAAACAAATTTTTAAAGCCGTTGTTCCGCCAATTATTTTAATTTTTGCAGTGTTAGGTAGCATTTTCTTTGGTGTAGCTACTCCCACCGAAGCGGGGGCTGTAGGTGCTGTTGGGGCTTCTATTCTGGCTGCTTTTAATAAACGTCTCACACCACAATTAATTCGTGATGCTGCCCATTCTACCGCAGTGATTACGGCTTTGGTGGTGATGATTTTATTCTGTTCTTCGATGTTTAGTTTGGTATTTGATGCTTTGGGTGGCAAAACTCTGATTACTAATTTATTAGTCGGGTTACCTGGAGGATATTGGGGGTTTTTAATTGTTAGTAATATCGTGATTTTTGTTTTAGGAGCTTTTTTAGAATTTATTGAAATTTGCTTTATTGCTATGCCTTTATTTGTGCCAGCAGCCCAGGCTTTAAATATTGATATGGTGTGGTTTGGTGTGGTTATGGCAGTGAATTTACAAACTGCATTTATTTCTCCACCTGTGGGATTTTCTTTGTTTTATTTACAAAGTGTTGCGCCTAAAGAAGTGAGTACATTGGATATTCATAAAAGTGCGATTCCTTTTATAGTTTTACAGTTTATTGTATTGTTAATTGTGATTATTTTCCCGCAAACAGTTCGCTGGTTAATTGATATTTCGGCAGTAACTGGAACTTAAAGAAAAATCGGCTGTAAATCTAAAATAAAACCTGGTAATACATCTTCTCCAGATAAATTTGTAGGAGATTGTAAAACTTCCATTTCTTGATTTTGACGATAAATTTCTACTTGTTTGGTTTTAGGATTAATTAACCACCCTAAACATAAACCATTGGCTATAAATTCCCGCATTTTTGCTTGAGTATCTGCTAAATTATCACTTTCAGAAACTAACTCAATCACAAAATCAGGACATAAGGGCAAAAACTTTTTCCTTTGTTCTTGTGTCAGTGCATTCCATCTTTCTATTTTAATCCAAGACACATCTGGGGAACGAGTCGCACCATTAGGTAATTTAAAACCAGTGGAAGAATCGAATGCTTTTCCTAAATTATTTTGGCGATTCCAATACCCTAAATCAAGACACATTTCAAAATTTCTATTGCCTGTTTCTCCTCCCGTTGGTGACATAACAATTAATTCTCCTTGATGTGATAATTCTAAACGTAAATCTTTATTAGCAGCGACTATTTCTACAAATTCATCATCTGTGAATTTTAATGATTGTGGTATTTGTAAAGTTACAGCAGTCATAATTCATACCTCTTGACTATAACACCCCACCCCTAACTCCTCCCCGCTCTTCGAGAGGTGAACTGGATTACTTCGTTCCCAGTCTCTGACTGGGAATGCTCTCCAGGAGGTTCTACCTCCTATTTTAACAAGATTTGTAGAAAATGGTGATTCCAAGTCGCGGAACCACACAGACAAAACTCTTGATTTTTCATTAGTCCACGCACTATCTGGACTTTGCTCGTATAGTAGTTTTCGTCCTTGACGTGACGAAGCTATATTTATAGCAATAGACAAGATAGTTAGGACATGAACGAATGCTACAACTTAGATACCAAAAGGCTTTTAGCACTGTCACCTGTTCCCTACTATATATTAGCCCAAAACTTTTTAAACATCCTCTAAGAGGGTGTTGGGAGGGAACTGGATTTTTATTGTTTCCCCCCTTTACAAGGGGGGACTAAGGGGGGTAGCAATGTGATGAAAATTACGGAATACCACTTTTTAAACATCCTCTAAGTTATCCTGTCTCTAGCCCACTTCAAGTATATTTATACATATAGTTAGAAAATCCAATAGATATGATAGTGTATAAAGAATTAAAAATTAATGTAAAACTATGGCAACCATTAACGGAACAGCAGCAGCAGACAACCTCGTCGGTACAACGAGTGACGATATTCTCAATGGTTTAGGTGGTAATGATACCCTCAATGGTGGGGGAGGAAATGATCAGATTTTTGGTGATGTCTCCGTACCCTATTTTGCTTACAATGGCAAATTTTACCTCTTGAGTAATGCAGCTACTTGGAAAGAAGCACAAGCACAAGCCGTTACTTTAGGTGGTAATCTTGTTACTGTTAATGATGCTGCGGAAAATCAATTTCTAGTTAATACCTTTGGTGGTACGGAAGGGTTATGGATTGGTTTGACAGATGAAGTGACTGAAGGAACATTTAAATGGGCAAATGGAGAAGCTGTTACTTATACTAACTGGTCTCCAGGTAATCCTGATAATAGTGGTAATCAAGACTATGCTTATATCAATTTTCAAAATCCCGGAAAATGGGATGATGCTGGTGATACAGTTAATAATTTCAATTTCCGAGGAATTATTGAAATAGCCAACCCATTATCCAACGACAAAATTATCGCCAACCCCTCCAACGACATAATTATCGGCAGCACAGGCAACGATACAATTGATGGAGGCATTGGTCAAGATACAGCCGACTATAGCACCATAGGTCAAGCTATTACCCTGAAACCGACAGGAGTAGTTACTAAAGGCACAGCAGGTATAGATCAACTCATTGGCATCGAGAAAATTATCGGTGCAACAGGTCAGGTTAACATCATTGATGCTTCCACAGCAACGGGAACAGCTACCATTAACGCCAATTTAGCGACTCAATCCCTCATCGTTAATACTGGTGTTGCTATTCCTTCAACTTTATCCTTTACTGTGACTAATTTCGTTAACGTGATTGGTACAGCCAACAACGATATTATCACTGGGGATAATGGCAATAATATCCTCATGGGAAATGGCGGAAATGATACCGTTAGTGGCGGAAATGGTGATGATAGTTTCATCGGTGGGACAGGTAATGATAGCCTGGACGGTGGTGCAAATATTGATACAGCCAATTACAGCACCATAGGTCAAGCTATTACCCTGAAACCGACTGGAGTAGTTACTAAAGGCACAGCAGGTACAGATCAACTGGTTAACGTAGAGAAAATTATCGGTGCAACAGGTCTAACCAACATTATTGATGCTTCCACAGCAACGGGAACAGCTACCATTAACGCCAATTTAGCGACTCAATCCCTCATTGTTAATACTGGTGTTGCCACTCCTTCAACTTTATCCTTTACCGTGACTAATTTTGTTAACGTGATTGGTGCAGCCAATAACGATACAATCACCGGTGATAATGGCAATAATATCCTCATGGGAAATGGGGGAAATGATACCCTCAATGGTGGGGGAGGAAATGATCAGATTTTTGGTGATGTTACCTCTGCTATTACTGCCCCCATTTTCACCTATAATGGCAAATTTTATCTGTTGAGTAATGCAGCTACTTGGAAAGAAGCACAAGCACAAGCCGTTAGTTTAGGTGGCAATCTTGTTACTGTTAATGATGCTACTGAAAATCAATTCCTAGTTAATACTTTTGGTAGCACAGAAAGTTTGTGGATTGGTTTGACAGATGAAGCGGTTGAAGGACAGTTTAAATGGGTAAATGGAGAAGCTGTTACCTATACTAATTGGACTATAAATCAGCCTGACAATTTTGGTGGAAATGAAGACTATGTACACCTTAATAGAGAATTTGGTGGCCAATGGAATGATAATAACTCAAGTATCATATATCGAGGAATTATCGAAATCGCTAACTCTAATGACACAATTATCGGCAGTGCGGGTGATGATACCATTAACGGCGGTTTAGGAAGCGATACAGTTAACTATAGCAGTCTCTGCATTTAATCTCATAAAATTGTAGTTTTCCGTAGTCAAACGTAGCTATATCCGTCACTACAATGAACCTTAGTAATATCTTT
>NZ_LJOQ01000050.1:35855-62702 GCF_001672255.1 Anabaena sp. AL09 | reverse complement strand
GGAAAAACCTCTTAGAAGCCATTCTAAGACCGTGATGAAGCAGGAAGTAAACACTAAGGTTATCGCTGTCCAGATGTGTCTAGACTTTGGTGATTTTGGGTAAGTTTTATAGAACGGTTCTCCCCAAGCGACTTAGGGTATGCCCTACCCTAGTTGCCTTGCAGCAAGTTCTTTTTTCAGTTGAAGCAAATCCGCTTCAAAATTCTGAGCGCCTAGCACCTGTAAATCTTTTACCTATTACCAGGAGGAAGCTAGAACAATGTAATAGAACCCGATAGATTTAATTGTCAAGGTACAGTGTCTGCGGTTTAGGCAGCAATCGGGTTTTTAAACAGGTTGATTACCCTTCCTGTATAGGTAATATTATCCATAAAATGCTAAATTATGGCAAGAGAAAATAGAAATTGAGTAAGAATTGATGACGGGGATTAAAATCCTACGAATCGCTTATATCTCACAGGCTTTAGCCTCTGAGCTTTACGCTTACCGGATATTCCTGTAAGCTCTAAACATAGTTGCAGTTAGACGGTGAAATGATGGAAGTTCAAGAAATCAAAAAATTCCCTAAGCCCAGGAAACCAGACAGCGAATCCCAAAATTTTCAGCACGTCAAGATCCTTGACTGCAACGAACCAGTATGCAGGGTAATTTGTGAATGTTGGCACTGCAAACAGGGGATATTATCTGAGGTAGACGTATCATCTTCACAGTATTTAGAGGTAGAATGCCCAAGTTGTGGGAAAACTGCCGTGAGGTTGATGGCAGAAAAGGTGATTTCCACTACACCTATCCCTTCACCCTGGCAAGGATGAGTGAATTTTAGATTTTGGATTTTGGATTTTGGATTTTGGATGATACTCTACTCTTAACGGTTGAGATTTGAACTTTTACAAGATTACCAAAAACCCAGATATGTAGGGGTTTAGCACTGCTAAACCCCTATGTTTTACCATAAGCGATCGCCATCACCCAAAAAATGTTAAATTAATCATTCTGTCTTTAAATTAATGTCAATGACTCGCTTTATACATGATCAATTTGCTAAACAATATCTAACGGAATTATTAACGCCTTATGGAGAAGTAGAAACCAGCAAAGATATTACCGCAGAAGTCAGACAAATAGACGTATTATTTATTCCTTCACCCCAACCAACACAAAGTCTAGAAACACTAGGAATACTGGGGAAAATGGTGACAAATTATGCCATATTTGAACCATTCCGTAATGCCGTCAGCAAAAGTGAAACTCGCAGTTGTATAGGTAAATTGTTTGACATTCATGCAGACCTAGAACGGCAAGCAAAACGTAATAATACGCGAATAAATGAAGCAGAATTAGCTCAATTATGGATTTTTACACCTACAGTATCATCAGAAATCCTAGAGATTTTTCATGGGACTCTGGATGAAACAAACTGGGGAAAAGGTATTTATTTCTTGCCAAAAGGATTTAAAACCGTAGTTGTGGCGATTCATCAACTACCGAGTACACCCGAAACACTATTTTTGAGGGTGTTAGGCAAAGGGAAAGTCCAAAGACAAGCAGTAGAAGAATTAGAAGCACTAGCCAATAATAGTCCGTTCCTTTCGGATATCATACAATTAGTACATAACCTAATTGCTGTGTTATCGGCTCGTCAGCGTCAAGAACAAGATATTGATAAAGATGATCAGGAGTTAATTATGAAATTGTCTGAAATGTATCAACAACAATTAGAAGAACTGAAAAAACAAGGACTTCAAGAAGGACGACAAGAAGGACGACAAGAAGGACGACAAGAAGGTATAGAAAGAGAACGACGCGCTATGATTGAAAGTATATTGCAATTACGTTTTGGTGCAGTTGATTCACAGTTAGCAACAATTATCAACCCTCTAATTGCAATGTCCAGAGAAGAATTCACGCCTTTGCTTCTACAATTGTCTCGTGAGGAATTATTAGCTAGATTTGAGTGAATCTTACTAATTGTATTTGTGATATAGACTTAGCAAGCTGAAAAATATTTATTTAATGAACCAAGAAAATAATCAAGAAAAAAGTAATTTTGTCGTCAAAAAGGGGTAATTGTTTTGCAACCCCTGGACTTTACCGCTTTAACCGCCGCTTGTGGCGAAATCCGCGCTAATTGGTTGCCTGCACGCATAGAACAGGTATATCAGCGCGATCGCTTTACCATTGCCATTGCCTTACGCACCTTAAATCAACGGGGTTGGCTGGATATTTCCTGGCATCCCCAAGCCGCCCATATTTGTATTAGTGAACCACCACCACGCGCCCCAGATACTTTTACTTTTAGTCAACAGTTAAAACACCAATTGGGTGGGTTGGCCTTAGTAGGAATTGAAGCGATTTCCCCTTGGGAACGGGTAATTGATTTACAATTTGCCCGTCGTCCTGAAGAAACAGCCCTGTATCACCTTTATGCGGAAGTGATGGGCAAATATAGTAATGTGATTTTAACTGATGCTAGTAATGAAATTATCACTGCTGCCCATCAAGTTAGTCACCAACAATCTAGTGTTCGTCCGATTCAAACTGGACAAAATTACGAAACACCACCGAAACTGACGGGAAAAGTCCCTAATTTAAGCGAATCTCTAGAACGTTGGCAAGAACGGGTAAGTTTAGTCCCAGGGGGAATTAAACGCCAATTACTCAAAAGTTATAGTGGGTTAAGTTCGGCTTTGCTAGATACGATGCTGTTGGCGGCAAATATCATCCCAGATACGAATACTGATGAACTTACTCCCCAAGATTGGCAAAATTTATTTCAACGTTGGCAAGAATGGTTACAAGCTTTAGATTTAGGTGAATTCCAACCTGCTTGGACAGAAAATGGATATACGGTGATGGGTTGGGGTGGAGTTGCACCCACAAAGAATATTCAAGAGTTACTTTACCGTTATTATTCTGATCAACTGAATGAACAGTTATTTGGGCAACTGCGTCATCAGTTAAGTCAGAAATTATTGAATATTTTGGGTAAATTACGCACCAAAGCGAAAACTTTTAGCGATCGCCTGCAACAATCAGATCAAGCTGAAGAATATCGTCAAAAAGCTGACTTATTAATGGCTAACCTGCACCATTGGCAACCGGGAATGCAGGAAATAATTTTACCAGATTTTGAAACCGAACAGCCAATAGCGATCGCTCTTTTGCCCGATAAAAACGCCGTCCAAAATGCCCAAAAGCTTTATAAACAGCACCAAAAACTCAAACGCGCCCGTGCGGCTGTTGAACCGCTACTATTTGCAGTTCAAGCAGAAATTGACTATCTTGAACAAGTAGAAGCCGCAATTTCGCAAATAGACAAATACCAAAATCCAGAAGATTTACAAGCTTTAGAAGAAATCCGTGATGAACTCATTGGGCAAAAATATCTAGAAAACTTAGAATACCGCAGCCGTAGCACCAACGACACCCCCGGCACTAATTTTCATCGTTACCGCAGTCCGAGTGGCTTTGAAGTCCTCATTGGTCGTAATAACATCCAAAATGATCAACTAACATTCCGTGTCGCTGGAGACTATGATTTGTGGTTTCACGCCCAAGAAATTCCGGGGAGTCATGTTCTCCTGCGTCTAGAACCGGGTACAGTGGCAGAAGAAGCTGATTTACAATTTACGGCCAATCTAGCAGGTTATTTCAGTCGCGCCCGTCAAAGTGACCAAGTACCAGTAGTTTACACCCAACTCAAGCACGTCTACAAACCCAAAGGCGCAAAACCAGGACTTGTGGTTTATAAACAAGAAACGATTATTTGGGGGAAACCGCAATTGGTCAGTTGTTAGTAGGGGCGAAGCATTTGGAAGATAAATTATCGATCATTGCCAAAAATAGTTCTCCAAATGCTTCGCCCGTACAGTTGTTATTGGGAAGAAATATTCCCCCTGCCCCCTGCCTCCTGTTCCCTGTTCCCTGTTTCCTTTTCCCTCATCTTTCCTTGAACAGAAAACTTACTCATCGAAAGACAGATATTTTTTGAGATATTTTCATGAAAAAATTGTACTGCCTGTTACAATCTTGTTAAGAAAAGTTGCCCGTTGAATTTTGGGAACGCGCAATTTGGTTTTGACTCTACTGAGAAGACAACTCGAACAACGTTTTTTTATAGGCCAGCCCTGTGGGAGGGGTTGGTCTTTTTGTTGTCATTCTCAAAATTACGTTAATCACACTCATCATAAACGTAAAAATCACAGTTCAGACATCTTTGCCCCCAAGGAAACAGAAACAACATCTGAACTATGATTTGTGAGATTTATTTGATTGCTTTGATTAGAAGCTGAAGGTAGTTCTTAAAGCACCAATCACTACATTATCATTGTTATCATTGTGATCTGGGGCTGTTAGCCAAATCACAGCAGGAGTAAGGGTGATATTGTCGCTGAGTTTGTATTGATAAAATCCCTCAATGTGATAAGAGGTATTTGGATCTTTCGTAACTCCAACAACGTTAGAACTTGTGACTTTTGGTTCCATACCAACTATCACACCAGCCAAATTACCTTTTTTACCCAAATCAGGGAATCCAAGGGTAACAGCATAGTTAAAAGTGTCAACTTCTCCCTTTGTACCCGTCAAAACTTGACTGTTGGTATAACCAGCCCAACCACCAAGAACAAATTTCTTGCTAATCCCTAAAGATGCTTGAACACCATAGGAATTGCTAGAAAATGGCACATCCAATATACCATCTAAATTAGTATCCAACGGTTTGAGTGTTGCTTTATTACTGCCAGTGAGTAATGGTTGATTGTAGGAATTGATATAAGTTAAACCAAGAGAAATGCGATCGCTTGGCTTGACAGTTAACTGCGCTAAAGCACCATAATTCCCATCAAACAGACCCTTTCCAGGGGTAGGGTCATTAGCCGTACTACTTAAATAGCCTAAACTGAGGGCTATTTTATCGCCAAACTGATGGTTAACTGCTATACCTTTATCACCCAGTTGTCCATAAATTGGGTTTCTTGTGCCAAAAGTAGACACAGCCCCAAAAGCACCATCACCATCAAACAGGTTAACTGTACTGGTAACATCGTCTGCTGCACCACCAGTAGCAATTAGTTTTACTTGTGTATTCTTGCTAACAGGAAAGGTATATGATAGAGTTGCTATGGAAAAATTGTTACTAGGATTGCTACTAGCAAAAAACAAGTTTCCTTCTGGAGTATTAATATTGGGACTATTAATATTATTACTTTCCAGTCTAGCAAGAAGTGTGTCTTTGCCTGTAAAACTGCTGACAAACTCCAATCGTGTTCTCGCAGCTAAAGTAGTATTTTTCCCAGGAATATCCGCACCATTGACCTTTTTATTTGTCAACACATCACTAACAACTGCCACAACTTGCCCTTGTAGCTTAGTGGTGGTAGAAAATTGATTAGCTTCCAATTCAGCAGTTTTGGCTTCTACTGTATCTACACGCCCCCGGAGGGTGACTAATTCTGTGGAAAATTGCTCTTGCAATTTTTGGATTGTTGCTAAGTCTTGTTTTGTCGTCAAATCAGCGGTAGCAGTAGCAATTAATTCATTGACTCGATCTAAACAAGCATTCAAACCGGCTGCAAACTCGTATCTTGACAACGCCCGATTACCACGAAAAGTCCCGTTGGGATAACCTGCAATACATCCATAGCGTTCTACCAATGATTGTAAAGCCTGAAATGCCCAATCACCAGGTTGAACATCGGATAACTGAGATACGGAGGTAACTTGAGATACTGCCTGTTCTTGACTATTATTAACTTGTTGTTCTGAATTATTTGTTGGTAGTGTTTCTGCCCATGCACCAGAAGTCATACATAGTATGGAACTGATAACGCTGGAACTGGTAATCAAATAGGTCCAAAATTTTTGCATTTTTCCTCACACCCGTGTTTAAAGTTGATAATGCTACACTTGAGTTAGTACAGCTATTAATAGTGATTTTTAATATACTACAATCCTAAGTTAAGTTGATCACAATAAAAAGTTAAGAAATAATAAACTGGAAGTATTTTAAGTATACGGCAATATTACCTGAAATTCCCAAATATTCTGTAACGCTTGATACAGTAGCGTTTTTTGATGACTTATATGAGAATGGATCTTATTATAAGATATAATGCCAATGCAGTTTTATTGTCAACCTCAAACCATGAGAAGCTCTAGAGAAGTTAAAATAGATAGAAAAACCAGAAATTTCTTACCTCTGATTACCTTAATAATATTGTCAATAGTTTATGGATGTAACAATCCTAACAGTAGGGAGGTTGTAAAAACAGAACCAGCCCCAGTCCAAAAATCACCAAAAACTAAGGTAGTTACCACATTTTTACCAGTTTATTTGTTTACTAAAGCGGTAACTGGAGATGTAGCAGATGTAGAGATTTTAGTTAAGCCTGGTACAGAGATACACGAATATCAAGGGACACCGACTAATGTAAAAGCGATCGCTACAGCGAAGATATTAGTCAAAAATGGTTTAGGCTTAGAGGAGTTTTTGGCAGATACAATTAAAAATGCCGGAAATTCTCAATTAGTGGAAATTGATGCTAGTAAAGGTATTCAAGCTATTAATAAAATTTCCCCCATAGATAAAACACCAACAGGAGAAGATGATCATGATCACGAACACCAATTTGGAAATCCTCATGTTTGGCTAGATCCAGTTTTAGCAAAACAGCAAATCATCAATATTCGAGATGGTTTAATTATCGCAGATCCGGTCAATAAAGCCAATTATCAAACCAATGCAGCCGCATATATCCAGAAATTAGATAATTTAAATAATGAATTTCAGCAGACTATCAAACAAACACCAAACTGCACCTTTATCACTTTTCATGATGCTTTTCCCTATCTTGCCAAACGTTATAACATTAAACAATTAGCAGTAGTAGAAATTCCTGAAAAGCAACTTTCCCCAACAGATGTGCAAAAAGTGGTGAATACAGTCAAAAAATACCAAGTTAAAGCCCTATTTAGCGAACCAGGGTTAAATAACAAATTACTCACCAGCATTTCCCAGGATTTGGGGTTAACTGTGCGGACTTTGGATTCTTTAGAAACGGGTGATACCAATCCAGAGTATTATTTTAAGGCAATGAAAACTAATTTGGAGAGTTTAGCCGCTGGGTGCAAGTAGCAGGAAAATTCAAATCTCATTATTTCCCATCTATCACTATAAATTATTGGCATCTCAAATCCTAAATTCCATGACTGACGCACAAGCAGAATTTACATTACCAATATTAAAAGTTTCCGGGTTAACAGTTTATCAAAACAGCTATTTAGCTGTGCGAGATGTTTCATTTGAATTGTTAGCAGGAACAGATACAGCTATAGTTGGTCCAAATGGGGCTGGGAAAAGTACCTTAATCAAAGCTATTTTAGATTTAATTCCTCGAAGTACGGGAACAATTGAAGTTTTTGGTCGCCCCATTTCCAGACTAGGAAATTTGCAGAATCAGTTGGGATATATGCCACAAAACTTTATTTTTGATCGCAGTTTTCCAATTTCAGTTAGTGAATTGGTGGCTTTAGGAATAGGGAATAGAAAACATTCATTTTTCTCAAAATTTTGGCAACAAAACCGGGAAACATCAGCAGCAGTCACCGCAGCTTTACACCGTACTGATGCTTATCGCTTGCGAAATCAGGCTATTGGCACTCTGAGCGGTGGTCAACTCAAACGGGTATTATTGGCTTATTGTTTGGTAACACCGCGAAAATTGTTAGTATTGGATGAAGCTTTTGCAGGGGTAGATGTCCAAGGAACAACGGATTTTTATGCTTTGTTAAATGAATTAAAACGAGAAGAGAATTGGACAGTGTTGCAAGTTTCCCACGATATTGATATGGTAAGCCGTCATTGCGATCGCGTCATCTGTCTAAATCAAACTCTTGTCTGTTCTGGTAAACCAGAAGTAGCCCTTTCCCCACAAAATCTTTTAGCTACTTATGGACCAGGTTTTAGTCGCTATGAACATCATCATTAGGGAACAGGTAATTGGTAATTGGTAATTGGTCATTGGTAATTGGTAATTGGTAATTGGTAATAAACTATTCTTCTTCCTTCTTTCTTCTTTCTTCTTCCTCCTGAACTCCTGACTCCTGACTCCTGACTCCTCTTATATGACCATTAACTATCATGATTTGCTGAATTTATTACAATTTCCCTTTATGCAGCGTGCCATTATGGGTGCTGTGTTAATGGGCATTTTAGGCGGTTTATTGGGTAGTTTTGTTACTTTACGACAATTATCCTTTTTTAGTCATGCCGTTGGTCATGCAGCCCTGGTTGGTGTGGCATTAGGCGTGTTACTCAACACTAATCCTACTTGGATGTTACTCCCTTTTACTTTAATTTTTGGGGTTGTTGTTCTCTACCTAATTGATAAGACTGATTTGGCTAGTGATAGCGTTCTCAGTATAGTGCTATCTGGGGCGTTAGCAATTGGTGTAATTCTCACCAGTTTTATTAAAGGATATCGCGGTAACTTAATGGGGGTACTATTTGGCGATATTTTGGCTATAGATAACACAGATTTAATTTTGACGCTATTGGTACTTGTTGGTAGTAGCGTTTTTTTATTATCAACTCTGCCACAACAGATTTTATTAACTCTTAATCCTGATGTTGCTCAAGTACAAGGCGTACCTGTGCAATTATATCGTTATGCTTTCGTTGTTTTGCTTTCCCTCGCTGTAGCTGTGGCGATTAAAGCCGTTGGTGTTTTATTAGTAAATGCGTTTTTAGTGATTCCGGCTGCTACAGCCAAACTTATGAGTCACCATTTCAGCCGCTTTCTGATTCTATCGGTGGTTGTCGGCTGTAGCAGTAGTATCGCGGGAATGATGGTTTCTGGGTTATTTAACCTAGCTTCTGGTCCGAGTATTGTTTTTGTGCAGTTTCTGGTATTTGTGACTGTGTTTACCTGGGTGAAGTTGACAATGAAGGTTAGCTAAAATTATTTTAAATAACCCCTTGACTTATCTTTTTTTCTATGCTAAATTCAATATCGGTGGTGAAGCAAAAGCCCCCTGCCGGGATAGCTCAGTTGGTAGAGCAGTGGACTGAAAATCCACGTGTCACGAGTTCAAGTCTCGTTCCTGGCATTAATTAGAATAGCTAAAATCCTTGTTAATCAAGGTATTTGGATAACTCCTGCTGGAATTAAGTAAATTTCTAGCGGGAGTTTTTGTATTTTTGGGTTTGACTATGAATTGACTATGATGATATAGAGCAGAGGAGAAATGATAGTCAAAAGGACGGAAGGAATATGGTAATGAAGGTGGAACAGAAAGCATCTAAAGGTTCAGTCGGTGTCGAAACGTTCCAAGACAGACTCAAACTGCGTTTACCATGTCACTTATTTGGGGGGAAACAAAAGTATCTCACTTTGGGAATTTCAGATACATCAGAAAATCGTAAGCTTGCTGAGGCTAAAGCTAAACAGATAGAATCAGATATTGCATTTGAACGCTTTGACCCGACCTTAGCTAAATATAAACCTCAAATTCATTTAACCCTTGTTGCTCCCACAGAAAGTCAACAACTACCAATATTAATTGAGTTATGGGATAAGTACACAACTTATAAGTCTAAAACTTTGAGTATAACGACTATTAATAAGGATTTCAAGAAAACTAGAAACCATATTGCCAGTTTACCAACTCATAAGCTTTCAGAAGCGGTAATAATCAGAGATTTCTTGCTAGAGAAATTAACACCAAATGCAACGAGGCGTGTTTTAACACAATTAAAAGCTTGTTGTGATTGGGGAACAGATTGTGAGTTGATTAGTAATAACCCATTTATAGGGATGTCACAGAAGGTAAGAGTAGCTGTGAAAGATGAAGATGAAACAATCAACCCATTTAATAAAGGTGAGCAAGAACAGATTATTGCAGCTTTTGAGAGGAATATGTACTACAATCACTACACAAATTATGTTAGATTTCTGTTTATGACGGGTTGTAGGACTTCTGAAGCTATAGGGTTAAGTTGGGGTCACATCAATAGTAATCTAACGTTAATTACTTTCAGTGAAGCAGTTGTAGAAGGTAATCGTAAAGATACCAAAACTCATAAGAGCCGTAAATTCCCTATTAATCAATCACTCAAAGAGTTGTTACTTTCCATTAAACCAAGTAATCCTAATGCAGATACACCAGTCTTTAAAGCTCCCAAGGGCGGTTTAATTGATGCTCACAACTTTCTTAATCGAGCATGGAAAACTGTATTATCTGGGTTAAATGTTCCTTACCGTCCCCAATACCATACACGACATACGTTTATCACAAATTGCTTAGAAACTGGTGTGAGTGTGGTACAGGTTGCTAAATGGGTAGGTAATTCACCTGAAATAATTATGAAACATTACGCAGGTACAATAAGACAGGTTCAAGTTCCTGAGTTTTAACTGCAATTATCAGACTGCCAATAGTTTACGATCCTACTCATTACTTAATCTGCTACTTGCCACGATGTAATAATGATTCGACTATGAAGATGAATGACTATCAGTCATTCCACTCAAAATAGTTAGCATTGATGAAAAATATCACTCAAAAACACACAAAGTCAACAGCCTAGTTCCGAGGTGAGTATCGGGATATGTGAAGAAAGTTGTTGAGGAATTGCGCTTTGTAACTATTTTGGATAACTCTGAGGCATATTCCTTTAGACTAGGTTTCCATGGGAATATCAAAACATTGAAAATGGAGACTAGGACAAATGCCTACGGTAAATTTATGTTGCCATGAGTTTGTAGTTGCTATTTCCTCCGTCGCTTGTATAGTTGGTCTATGGTTATTGAAGGATCATAATCAAGCAATAGATGATTTTCAAGAAACAGAACAAAGTCTTTTAACAATGAGCTTTGCTTACTGGTTAGTATATTGCATCGCCTTTGGGATGGAAAAAGTATTTTTATTCAATTGGGAAGCTGTAATTATAACTTTGAGAATTACTACAGCTTTGTCATATTTCTTAACATTTTCTTGTATCTTGAGTTTGCCGTTACATAAATTTGCAGTTCATAAAATTGAAGAATAATCAAAAGTCAAGGTTAGAACTATATTTAGCTCCAACCTTGCTATTGTAAATTCATAATTTAGGCAATTCTCATAGCAATAGCGATCGCACCTTCGAGTTGTTCCTGGAGTAAAGTTGTGAGGATAAATACCTCTTGCACAGTTTTGCCTTGACGAGCAATGATTTTATAACCACCGCGAATGGGTACAGACACACGCAACTGCATTTTTGGTGCATGACCTCTAGCTCTACCAATCACCGCAGGTGTCACCGTCCCAATACCATCCTCTCGACACAAACGTTCTAAAATAGGAATTAGACCGGGAATATGGGTAGAGTGATTCCAAACTAGCCTACCATCGGTGGGTTTAGACATAATGATTAGGCTGCTTCCAGGGGAGCCATTGTCAACCCAGCCCGACGGAGTTGTTGGTGGTATAATTCCGCTTGTTCTTGGGGTCCTGTCCAGACAATTGCTTGTCCTTCATGGTGGACTTGATTAGTGAGATCCCAAGCGAGATCCCCCGACATTCCCGGAATATACTTCATTAAACACTCAGCTACGTGCTGGAAAGTATTGAAATCATCATTCAATACAATTACCTTGTAATTAGGATAGGTTTTCCGAGTCACTTGATTAACTCGGTCAGGTGTCACAGTCGGTGCTGAAGCCATACTGTACACATCTGCAAGTCTTGTCACCATAGAAAAATGAGCCAAAAACGACGTTGTACAAACTGACATTAGAAATAACTAGTTTAATCCATTGCTGACTGAGTTAGTAGTCAGACACAAGCCGATAATGTGTAAAAATATTAATTTATATCTATGAAATAATTAACATTTTACCTTTTAATAACTTCGTATATGAGATATAGAATACAATTGAACTAAGAATATATAAACCTATAATAGGTGCGAAAATGAACACTTTTCTCCTCTATACAAGCGACTTTCATGCTTGGACTCAAGAACAGGTTAATTTACTCAAAACTCAACAATGGGATACATTAGATACTGTCAACCTAATTGAAGAATTAGAAACCTTGGGAAGAAAAGAAAGACAAGAATTCAGAAATAGATTAGCTGTGTTGCTAGGACATCTATTAAAATGGCAATTCCAAGCAGAAAAACGCAGTA
Organism: Anabaena sp. AL09; assembly: GCF_001672255.1. Taxonomy (NCBI): domain Bacteria; kingdom Bacillati; phylum Cyanobacteriota; class Cyanophyceae; order Nostocales; family Nostocaceae; genus Anabaena; species Anabaena sp. AL09. Next base: position 50,533 of record NZ_LJOQ01000050.1, on the reverse strand, counting down.
GTATTTGGTTGAGTACGATTCGAGAACAACGGATTCAAATCAAACTACTTTTACAAGATAGTCCTAGTTTAAAACCTTATTTAGAGGAAGTTTTTCTCACCGCTTACGAATTAGGTTTAGCATTAGCAATGAGAGAAACTCAATTAGGTCAACAGGTATTTCCCGAAATATGTCCATACACTTGCGAACAAACCCTTAATTCTGAATTTTTACCAGATTAATATTTAGTTAAGGTAAACCACCTGACTTGATGATAAAGCTGTTTAAGTTAGAAGCTGTTTCTTCTGGTTTTCCAGATGCTGGAAAAATTAAAACACTCTTGACATCAGGATTATCTACTAATTCTTTTAAGCGGTGGAATTGTTTCTCACTAATAGCAATTCCCGCCGAATTTTTCACATAATTTAGTTCCTCTTGAAAATTAGCATCATTATAAGCTTGGATAAATACTCTATCTACCTTCCATTTTTGCCAATCAGCCGCAAAATATCGTTTAGCCCAATAGGGGTTATGATGGCAAATATCAAAACTAACAGTTGAGTTAGCTTGTTTCATTCCCATAATCATTTGCTGGACAAAAGTAGTTAACTTAGCAGTGCGATCTACTTTACCAGGTAATTCAGCATGATAACCTAAATAATCATCCCATTGGACAGCATCAATTTTGGGATACCTTTGGACAAATTCTACTAAGATATTTTTGAAGAAATTAGCAACTTCAGGAATTTCCACATCAAGAACAGAATGATCAATGCCAGAATAAGTTTTATCTATGCCAGGGACAATCCATTTGTGAGAAATTGCTAAATCAAAAATCGGGCTATTTTTATCTATTTTGATTCCTTTTTCAAAATAAGCATGGACTTGTATCCCCTGTTTATGTGCCTCATCAATTACCCAATCTAGCCATTGATCTTGAAATAGATTTGGACAACTTTTATAACCTAAAGTTTGCTGCATCACCTTACTATTGTACATCGTACAACCATTACCCCAAACACCGTGAATAATAGTATTAAAACCTTGAGAATGGTAGTAACGGACTCTTTCACGAATCGTTTTTTCATCAGCATTATTAGTAATTTGATAACGACTTAAATAAATGCCTCTAATGACTTTTTTCTCCCAAGGAGTTGGAGGTAATGGTATTTTTTTAGGTATAATTTTTTTGATTGCAGCTTGTTTCTGATTAGGAGAGATATTGACAGGTTTTAATGGCGAAGAAGTAGGAATTAGAGAAGCAACTGGTGTAGGATTCAAAATTGGAATAGCAATTTGTTGCATCTGAGGTAAAAATTTGCTGATATCTAAATTTCCTTTCTGGCTTAACCACCAATAACCACCTCCGAAAATAACTATAACTAGAGAAAATGGAATATTTGCACATCCACATCCATTTGGTTCTTTTTTTTGTTGCGACATAGTAAGATAATAATTGTTGCTAATCTCGTGTTATATACAATTTCTCAAAAATTAAATGACCCATAGACTTGATTAACATAATAAGCTACAAGTTTACTTTTTTCCTTTCCAGTTAAAAGTCGAAAAATCTGATCACAATTAAAAATAATCATCAGGGTTTACATCGTAAACCCCAAAGATACTAAACTTACCGCCAATCGTCCCAATTTTCGTTAAAAATAGAAGTATCAGGAAAAGCCGTAGGATTCCCATTTGCTTCCAACAGCTTTCTTAAAATTTGTAATTGTGGTTCTTGTTTAGGTAAATTATCAACCAATTGATAGGGTGCAATTCCTTGTTTGAGTGCAAAACTGGCCACAGTTCCCGCAGCCGCACCAGAAGACCATTCAAAAGAATGAACTCGATAAGCAGCAGCCGCAATATGACTTGTAGCAATACTTTTTCCTCCTACCAATAAATTATCAATTTTTTGGGGAATCATTGCCCGTAGGGCAATTTGGAAAGGATAAGCTTGTCCTGCACCGCGTCTTTCTCCCGCACGTTCAGTATTACCAGGTGCTTCTACTGGACTTTTTGCCATACATGGATGAAAATCTATGGCATAATGACCAATACCCACAGCATCGGGGTAAATTGTGGAACGAGTTCTTCGCATAGCTTTTTCTGGGGAAATTCCCCCCCTAATTACAGATGTTGCTTCCAAACCTGATACAGTTGCTTTTAAACTGCGATACATATTTGCTGGCAGAGTTTTCTGATAATATTGATCATTATAATTACGACGAGAAATATCAACTTCCCAAATGCCAAAACCATCCGGTTGTCCCCAACTCGGACGACCAATAATCCTTCTTCCTTCCCGCATATAGGGGTATTTAGATAACCCATGAACTGTCCCCATTGGCGAATCTAAACCTGTTAAGAAACGGATATTTGTTTGCGGTTGTTTCACACCATTACCTAGTTGAGAATCTGTAGTTCCTGCATATAACCAATAAAAAAAAGAAAATGCCTTTTCTTCAGCTTTACGCAGGGTTTCTGTGCGTAGTCCTCCTTGCCAACCTCCAGGTTTTAGCTGTCCAGAATTTTCTAATTGTTGACGAGTATAAATGAGATTATCTGCGGCTGTTCCCGGACGGTAATCATTTCCCCAAGTCCAGTTTTGCATGGAAATATCCCCTGGTGTGGGTGCAGTAAACTTCACCCCATTAAATGTAGTTAGTTGTCCTTTTTGGGGACTCCAAATTCGCCGATAGGTAAAGACTAAATCAAAGTTTGCTAATCGTTTTAATTCATAACTAAAATATGGTGAATATTGTAAATAAAATGGGGGCATTGTTTGTTGCTGCGCTGCTTTTGTTGCCTCCATTGCAAAGGTATAAGTGAAACCTTGGGGACAATAAGGATCATTTGTAGTGCTAGAAGATGAAGGTTCAAGATAGGAACGGGCATCAATTCCTAGACGATAGGGAACATTTGCTAAAGCGATAATTTCCCCGGTTTCACTTGCGTCTATAATGTACCATTTTCCTGGGTTATTTTGAGATTGTTTGGGGAGAAACTGAATAATAGTTTTACTCAAACGAGATGAGTTTTTATAACTATAAGCATCTTCAATGGTTTGAGATAAGGTATTAGTATTTAGAGGTGGTTGATTTTTTGCTGGTTGATGTTGAATTGCTATGGCGTTATTAATAATTTTGCCATCTTTGCTAATTTGTAGATCTTTAATTACCGTATTGGGAAACCATTGTAATTTTCCTTTACCTTTTTTTTCCGCATCTTTGAGCATTTGTGTCATGATATTGTGGGCATCACGAGGCAGAAAGCAGGAGTCACTCACCCAACAATCACCAGGGTTAAGTTTGCCATATTTGCGTTCAATACGGTTTCTTAATTCGGAATAACCGCGAGAATAGAATTGTTTATCTCGTTGAGTTGGTCTTTCGTCTAATGCAGATGTTCCTTGAGAAGAAATTTGTCCCCCTAACCAGTCGGTTATTTCTGTTAAACAAACTGTGCGTCCTGCAAGTAAACCTTCATACGCTGTAGCGACTCCTGAGAGTCCACCACCCACAACGAGAAGCTCACAGTTAACGATTTTATCTGGGATACGTGGAGGGGTAGCGGTGACGGCATAAGGGATGAGAAAGGTGGTAAATAGGCTGAAGCTGATGAACGTTTGCAAACGTTTTTTGTATCTACGGTTCATAGAAGAGGGATAGAGTGGAGTTGAAACCGAATAAGTTGTGAAATTAAGGATTTTAGAAGTTTTAGGACTCCAAAATCCCCAATTCCTTGATAATATATGAAACTAACGCAATGCCGGCGGTAATCGTGGTCTACCTGTAGTAATTGCATAGTTAATTACTAACAATTGTAACCATAATCCTGGAAAGCGATTTTCTAACCAAGATTGATTCCATTTCAAAAATTGCGGCAACCATATTCCCAAAATAACACTGATGAAAGCATGACGAGCAAAGCTGACATAATTCCCAACCCAACGTAATAAATCTCGCCAACCAGCTAATTGCCAAATCCACAATAATAAAGCCGGATTTTTCATAGCTGCTTTCAAAGCTAGACGGTTAAAAGTGAACCAATCACAACGGTCTTTAATGAAATTATCAGTTACTTCTGGGGTTTCATCTGTTAATAAGCCAAAGAAAGTATTCAGCATCGAATTTATCATTTGGGGGGCGATAAATCTGCCCGTGGGAACCATCATTCCCTTAGAAAACAACCACATTACAGCCACATTGCTTTGGTAAGCTCGAATTTTATTTAAGTGCTGCTGACTCAATAAATCATGTTTAAGGGCAATATTTAACAGAGTAGTTAATCGGTCTAAATTGCGGACTAAAGAACCAAAACCAGTAAAAACTAGCGGAGATTGCAAAGAAGCAGCATCACCAATGGCAATTAATCTATCAACTGCAATTGTGCGATCGCTACTATCTGCGCTAAAATGTCCTGGGATATAGCCAAAAGTTGGTTTCCTCCAGACTAATTTATCTAGATCACAACGCCGATATTCTGGCAAAATTGTGAAAAAGTCCTCATACATTTCCAACAAAGAACCAGGATTTTCTTCATTTACTTCATGATAGTGAAATAGGTAAATTGTTAATTCTTCACCAACACCAGGAAACAACTCCCAAATTAACTGTCTACCTCTCGAAATATCCCCATGACTGTAAAGAACATCCCCATATTCAGAATCCCAAACCCCAGGCTCAAAGCCCTTTTCAATCACTGCTCCCACCGTTGGACACACACTATCAAAAGCCCGACCACCATTTAATTGCCAAGCAATTGGTGAAGCCGTTCCCATTGCGTCTATCAATAAACGTCCACTCACCTGCTGTTCATTACCAGTAGGCAAATGTTTGACGTTAATCGTAACTTGTGTAGGACTAATATTCACTTGGGAAAACTCCGTTTCATCCCAAATATCACCACCAGCGGCTTGAAGTTTTTGCCCACATAATGCCAGTAACCTTTCTGAATCTAAAGCTATATTTAAGACTGTGGGAGTATGGAGAACAGAGGATTTCAAATTAGAGGGATTATTACCATCAAAAAACTTATTAAAACCGTCTTTATATTCCCTAGAAATAATTTCTGCTAATTCAGCATTGGTGAGCAAACCCAAATTTATTAAACTTTGGATTTCATCACGGGAAATATTCCATTCTCGGTTCATTTTACCAAAAGGTAATCTTTCCACCAACAGCACCTTATAGCCCAATTTAGCCATGACTGCGGCATGAATTGACCCCAAAGCACCACCAATATAAATGAGGTCATACTGAGGACTAGCAGCAGGGGAGAGGATAGGTGATATTTCCTGACTATTCCCTTGATAAAATACTACTTGACGAGGCTTTTGAGGATTTCTTACCCCTTCTCGCCACCTTTGCTCCCACCAGTAAGCGCGCTTGAGGTCATATTCTCCATTAGGCATTTTCTGAAAATACTTGACAGTTAGAGGATAATAGGGTTCTAACTCTGCGAAAATTGATTTTTGGGGATCAATGACAGGTGGTTCTGGGTAGCAATTGGGAAAGCGACTTCTAATTTTCCGCGTTAGAGATTGGAGAATGCGTCTCTCCTGGGGAAAAGGTTTATCTCCCCAACGGAATACTTTTAGGTAAGTTGTCCGCTGCACCGACCACACAAATACAGATAGTTCTACGCTATTGGCAATGGTACTTTTAGCCGCACTTTCCAACCGAAACCCATCTGGGGTGATGAATTTTTGACTATTTTCGACAACGAAATCTGTTTGTAGCCATTTGCTTACGGATACTGTATCGGGTGTAGGAATTTCTAAATAAAGAAGTTCTTGCATATTGTTCTGATATCTCATAACGAATCTACTCACTCAGACAGATTAAAAAAAGGCAGAAACTAGGTTAGACTCTGCGCTAATTAACTTCATAAAGATTCCATAAAGAATTTTAATGATTTATCAATTTTATTGTTCATGTTGTAAATTTCCTAAACCCATGCCATGAATTATCCTATCCCAGACAGTCCCCAAGAAATATCTGCATTAAGAAAACAGCCAGTTGATGAAGAATTAGTGGCTGCGGTAATTGCTGGTGTAATTAGAGTAGTTCGCGCTCAGGGTCAGTCTTTAGATCAATTAACTACCCAGGTATTAGCGGATGATAAAATGTTAGATAGACAACAAAGGTGCTGGTTAAGTCAGTTGGTTGCCCAAGCATGGGAAAATTTTCCTTAATGCGCTGATGATATACAAGTATGTAGACGAGAGAAGACTTCCACTCACCCCTGTCCACCGCCCAAACCGCCTAAACCTAAGAGAAACCACCCCCCTCATATCCAAATGCTACAGGGAGGTGTGCTTTGAGGTCTTGTTTAGTTGCTGTTTTGTCAAAACTAATATTTTTATAATGAATTTTACTCAGGTTGTGTAATAATTTCAGATTCAAGATTGATTTCAATTGCCAAAGCTAGTTGATACAGATAGCGACGAGATAAAGAAGTATCTTTTGCTAACTGACGACTAGCTTGGGAACGGGAAATCCCCTGGTGCATAAGCTGTAATAACTCAGCTTTGAGTTCTGTTTCTGTCAGTTGGATTTGACTCGGTGGATTTCCTGCTACCAAGAGAGTATATTCTCCTTGGGGTTCTCTTTGGGTATAATCAGCGATCGCATCCTCTATTGTTCCTCGCCAAAATTCCTCGTATAATTTAGTTAGCTCCCGTGCTATAACTAGAGAGCGATCGCTTCCTAAAACTGTCCCCAAATCTGCTAAAGTATCCCGCAATCGGTGAGGTGATTCATAGAAAACCAAAGTTCGAGATTCACCTTGCAAAGATTCCAAATATTTCTGGCGTTGTTGACTTTTAGCCGGTAAAAAACCATCAAAAATAAACCTATCTGTGGGTAATCCCGCCGCACTCAAAGCCGTAATTACAGCACTTGCACCGGGGATAGGCACAACAGTGATACCATTATCAATACAAGCCTTAATTAACTCATATCCTGGGTCAGAAATTCCCGGCATTCCCGCATCACTTACCAAAGCGATCGCTTTACCATATTGTAAATGCTCTAATAATTCAGGAATACGACTATGACTATTATGTTCATGGTAACTAATTTGGGGAGTTTTCACCTGAAAATGCTGTAGTAATCTGCCTGTGTGGCGTGTGTCTTCTGCCGCAATCATATCCACTGCTTGCAAAATTCTCACCGCTCTAAAAGTCATATCTTCGAGATTACCAATGGGTGTAGCGACAATATAAAGTGTTCCTGGTTTTGGTTCAGTTTGCATATTAATTTAACAAAGTTATCAATGATCAAATCTGGCTTATTTGTGGGTTTAATTACCTTAGATTTAATTTATCTCGCGGACTCTCCTCCCCAAAATAATCAAAAACTTGTTGCCACTGACTATACTGTATCAGCAGGAGGACCAGCAACAAATGCCGCCGTCACCTTGAGTCATTTAGGCAACCAAGCTACAGTTTTAGGTGTATTGGGTTCCCACGATATTACACAGCTAATTCGTAGCGATTTAGAGAATTACCAAGTCGCAATTATTGACTTAGACTCCCATCGCCATACACCACCACCCGTTTCTTCAATTATTGTTACGCAAGCTACAGGAGAAAGAGCGGTAATTTCTATTAATGCCATCAAAACTCAGGCAAATATTACCTCTATCCCCGCAAATATTTTACAAAATATTGATATTGTCTTAATTGACGGACATCAAATAGAAGTTAGCAAAATCATTGCCCAAATGGCTAAAAAACAAAATATTCCCGTTGTCATTGATGGTGGTAGCTGGAAACCAGGATTTGCAGAAATATTACCTTTTGTAAACTATGCTATTTGTTCTGCTAATTTCTATCCCCCTAACTGCAAAAATCAGCAAGATGTTTTTGCCTATTTGCAAAATTTTAACATTCCTCACATTGCCATTACTCAAGGAGAAAATCCCATTCAATACTTAAATTGTAGTCAATTTGGTGTGGTAAATGTGCCAAGAATCCAGCCCGTTGATACACTAGGAGCAGGAGATATTTTTCACGGTGCTTTCTGTCACTATATCCTGGAAACAAATTTTATAGAAGCATTAGCACTAGCTGGTAATACTGCTACGGAAGCGTGTAAATATTTCGGTACGCGCCCTTGGCTAAATTCAAATATTTAATGTTCATTTTTCCTATTCCACCCAAATTTATCCTCAAATGAAAGACCTATCCGAAATATTAACAATTGCGCGGTCAGTTGGTTGGGGTGCAGCCAGTCTCCTCAGTTCTTATTATCATGGTACTATCGCTGTACCAAATTTAGATATTCAATATAAAGACAATGAACCCGTTACAGTTGCAGATTTGGCTGTTAGTGAATATATCTTGTCACAGCTACAAGCCGCTTTCGGGAATGAAGACTTTGGATATATCAGCGAAGAAACTCATAAATCAGAACAGGGAAAAAATCCTGCTGAGTGGGTATGGATAATTGATCCATTAGATGGGACAAGAGACTTTATCAACAAAACTGGAGAATATGCCATTCATATTGCCTTAGTGCAAGGAACACAGACAATGTTAGCCGTCGTGGCAGTTCCAGAGACACAAAAGTTGTATTATGCCACCAGAGGCAGTGGGACTTTTATCGAAACCACAACTGGTTCTATGCCTGTGCGACTTAACTCCCATAAAAATATCCAAGATCTAATTTTGGTTGTTAGTCGCTCACACCGCAACGATAGGTTAGAATATCTCTTACAGCACTTGCCCTGTCAAAATCAAAAAGCGATTGGTAGCGTCGGTTGCAAAATTGCAGCAATAGTTGAACAGCAAGCAGATGTTTATATTTCCCTTGCCGGTAAATCCGCACCGAAAGACTGGGATATGGCTGCTCCCGAACTTATATTAACGGAAGCAGGTGGCAAGTTTACCCATTTTGACTGCACGCCATTAAAATACAACACCGGCGACATTCATCAATGGGGGGAATTACTGGCGAGTAATGCTCAAAATCATGAGGAACTATGTCAAGAAGCACAAAGCATTCTCACACGGTTTGCTTCAAACTAAAATAGTATTGATCGGGGCAAATTCCCTAACAATGCTCAAAGTTTTGTGGGGAAATTTTGCTCATCATGGGTTAATATTCTCATATAGTGTTATAATGGGGGAGGTAAGGATTATTTTCGGTTGAGATCGCAATCGCTATTAAGTCCAGTAAAAAAAAATTAAAATCTAGAGTATCCAGCAGATACAGTCCTAGACTAAACGCCGCTGGAATATTTTATTTTGACTTTAGTTCTCAAATATTAATTTAAACTACGGAGGAACAGGAATGACACAAGTGGTCTTAGGTGAAAATGAAGGAATTGAATCAGCACTGCGAAGATTTAAGCGGGAAGTTTCCAAAGCGGGAATTTTCCAAGATATGCGGAAAAAGCGTCACTTTGAGACACCTTTAGAAAAAGAAAAGCGCAAAGCTATAGCTAGACACAAACAACGTCGTCAACAACGTTCTCGCTTCAAACGATAAGTTTTTAGTCTTGTCTGCTGCAACTGGAAATCCCGACGGATTTCCTGTTAATTGAAACAAATTACAAGTAGTTACCAATGATATCAAGTACAATTTATGCAGTGGTTAGGGGCGAGTTTATCCTGCCCCTATTTGATTTTTTGTGCAATTAACTGCTAGATTTCAGCGATCGCTCGTTCAATTAAGCGGCGTGCTAATGTCTGCGTACCTGTGTGTTCATAGTAGTTTGTAGACACGTCTAGGAATGCGGCTACATAGTCCAATTTATCATCAGCAAAGTCGAGAAAACCTTTGCAATGTCCTAAGACTTTTTGGGCTGTTAAAGCATTAGCTGTAACAATACCATTCATCCAGCCTTTAACTCCGTCTAAACTGTTGCCAATAAAGTCGATTTTACCACCCACACCATTACCGGGAATTGTATCTTGGATGGTTCTAAAAGTCGGGTTTTGTTGTAACTCTTGAGGGTTCATTTGACTAATCATTGATAATGATTTATCAATGAAGTCGGGTCCGAGGGGAATTAAACCATCAACACAAATTAATGCCACCATGCGGATCAGTGATTCGCCACCATACTCACCTAAAGCAGCAACAAAATCACCAATGCTGTCCCCAGGAATGCCATTAATTTGACAAAAGGCGACTAATTCAGCAACTACTTTCAAGGTTAAGTCAATAGTTTGCGCTTTGTCAGGTTTGGGGGTCAAAGAGTTTAAAAAACCGAACAGGGGAATTGTTTGACCAACTTTGTTAGCTAAAGCGGCTGCACCTAAAACTTTATCTGTACCGTCAACGGTTTGATACAGCCAGAGGGCGGTTTGATAGCCTTGGGATTTGTCGTTAAATAGATAAATCGCTCTTTCGCCAATTTGTTGAATTAGGTCTTCGTCAGTTTCACCAGTAACAGTTTTAATGGTATTCACAAAACCAACAGTATTTTGCCATTCACCAGGAGCAACAAAATCCAAAGCTTTCAACATGGAAACAGTCAAGTTACTGGTTGGTAATTCGTCAACTAACTCGAAAATTGATTTACTCACAAAAGTCTCCTTGTGTATGTTTTGTATTAACGTCGGTTGTTAGTTAGGGAAGCGATTAAACTATTTCAACGTTGCTAAACCATCGAGATTAAATTTTTCTATCCAGGCTGCGCGATCGCTCGCAGTAAATGATGGACTTTTAGAAATTACCTTGACTTGGTACTTATCCACCAAAACCGAAGTTTGAGTGTTACCAACTTTTACCGCAGGATAACCGCCTATTTTTTCAGTGCTGTTAGCAAATTTAGCTGCTGCTCCTGGTATGCTGCTAGTATCAGAAATAGCGAGTTGAGCAACTACTTTGCCACCTTTTTTCAAGTTTGCTTCAGAAAAGCCTTTTTTCTCTTGGGTATAGACACGATCATAGCCATCTTCGCTACTGGGGAAGAATTTATTTAATTTACTACCCTGAGTTGCACTTTTAACTACTGCCTGTCCACTTCTTTGCTTGGTACTTTCTTGTTGTACTTGATCAAAACGACTAGGTGCTTTTGTCGAGCAGGCTGTAGTTAGTAGTAGGATTGATAGCAATACAGCAGCTAAAACTCTCCGCCCATGATTTTTCACCATTTTTGGCTTCTCCTTAATACTTGAGCTTGTGAGGCAATTATCAACTATTTTGCCATTTACAAACTAGAAATTTACTTTTAAATAATGATTAGAGGTAATAATACTACGCAAGACGTTGAGCTATCACCGCATACAAAGGATCTCCTCCTGGTACCCCCAACCACTGTAAAAAACCTGGTGCTGCTGACTTTGAGCAAATCACTTCTGGGGTGGTGAATCCAGGAACTGAGGCAAAATAGCCCTTGACCAATTCTACTCTAAAAGCTTCCGAACCGTCTCGCCAGACTTGAATTGCCTTTTGAAAAAACATCCGGTTAGAAAAACTAATAATTGCTATCCCACCGGGTTTAAGAATGCGGTGTATTTCCGAAAATATAGCCTCTGGGTATTGGATATATTGCACAGAAACACAGTTAATAACAGCATCAAAGTCTTGATCTGGAAAAGGTAACTGGGGATTTGTGTTGATATTTTGGACAAAGTAATGATTTAACTGGGGATTTCGGGCTAATTCTTCAGCATTTAGTCCATGTCCTGCTACATGAGCAAAATCTATATCTGTGGGTAGATGCGATACCCAGCTACTCATCAAATCAAGAATACGAGTATTTGATTGCAGTCGCTGACGATATAAATCAGTTAATTGTTGAATAAAACCCTCATCTACATGAGTGACAAAGCGAGGGTAACTATAGAATAATAGATCATCCGATTCATCTAATTTAATGCGTTGACTTGGTTGCAGGAGCATAAACGTCTTTTTTCCCCGATTTGAAAATTTTGAATAGTATTCTAATTGATAAGTTATTTTTGATAACTTAACTTATTCTACATGAGTAAATACTATATTTACTATTCATAAATGTTTTTTAAATCACCCCTAATTATTTTGATTATCCAATTAATTCGGCTATTTTGGCAATTACCATATCCCAAGTTGTTAATTTGGCTACTTCCTTTATTGTTATTTACTTCTGGGGAAACCAGTCTCATGGCTCATGATGAAACCCTTTATGCGTTAAGAGCCAGACAAATGTTGGAAACTGGTGACTGGGTATCTCCTTGGGGTAATCCTCATCATAAAACCCCTGGTTTTTATTGGTTAATTGCTATTTTTTATCAGCTATTTGGTGTTAGTGATATAACTGCGCGAATACCAACAATGATTGCGGGAATTTTGAGCATATTTGTTATTTATAAAGTTGGGAAAATTTTACTATCTCAAGAATTAGCATTTTTGGGAATCATGATTTTAAATGTAGCATTTTTGTGGTTGCAATATTGTCGGTTAGCCACACCAGATGTCCCAACTATCTTATTAGTATTTATGGGAATTTTCTCCCTATTAAAATCTGACATAGATCCTCGAAAACGATATTTTTATGGTTTTATAACTGGGTTAAGTTTTGGCTTAGGCTTTTTAATGAGAAGCTTAATGATTTTTTTACCAATGATAGCATTATTACCTTATTTAATTATAGATCATCGCCGTCATCGTCATTTAACTAACCCCATGTTGTATTTAGGGTTTTTAGTGGGTTTAATTCCTAGCTTAATTTGGCTTTATTTTAGTTGGTTGCGTTATGGTAGCGATAGTATTGGGGCTTTATTGGGATTTGTCATAGAACTAGGTAGTCATGAACAACATAAAAATGGCATTTTCTTTTATGTGTGGAATCTAGCTTTAAAATCTTTTCCTTGGTTATTTTTTAGTTTATTAGGTTTAGTATTAGTCATACGGCGTTCAATTTCTAAATATCCATTAATATTAATCGGTTTTCCTGTTGTCTTATTTACTGAATTGAGTATATTTTCTACTCGTTTCTCTCATTATAGTCTTGGCCTTTATCCATTTATTGCTTTTCTAGCTGCGGTGGGTTTAGATTGGTTAGGAAAAATTTACCAAAAAGGATTTGATGATCAATATTCATCTCATCAAATGATTTATTTACCCAGAAATATTAGTTACGCTTGGGGAATATTAGGCGTTATTTTAGTTTTAGCTGGAACAGGTATTTTAATTTGGGGTGAAGTAGATATTCACAAATATGCAATTCTAGGAATATATTCTGGTTTTGGCAGCTTAATTGTACCATTAATCTGGATAGGTAATTTTCACTATCACCAAAAGTTTTTGACTTCTCGTTATTGGCTAGGTGGGATATTAATTAGTTGTTGGTTATCTCTAGCTACAGCGGGTAATTTAGGTTTATTAGGTGATTTTAATCCGAATTTTAGAGTATTTTATCAACAAGAATCAATTAATAAAATTTTGCATAATCATCCTATTAACTTTGTCAAAGGAACAGGATTTAATGATAAAGAATCTCTATTAATTTACTTTTATACACCCCAGTATGGTAAAAGTGTAGATTCAATTTCTCAGTTACCTATTTTTAGTTATGCTTGGATTTATCAACCAAGTTTTGTTAAGTTACCAATACCTTATCGGGTTATTGGTAGTTTTAAAGATTATCAATTAATTCAGGTTGTATCTACAAATAATTCTGATAAGTGAAAATACAAGATAAATCTGATTAGATTAGGTTTATGTTAAAATACGAGAATATTCTCGATTATTGTAATTTCACAATGAAAAAATTAATTCCCGCAATTGCTGTAATTCTTAGCTGTGTATCTTTGATAGGTTGCGGTAGCGCACCCAAGGATACCGTTAAAGAAGATGCAAGTAATAGTGTCACGCAAAGTCAAGCGCAAACTTTTCCAGTAGCAGCTACCGAACAGGAGAATAAACAAGAATCAGCAACACAGGAAAATAAAAATAATCAGGAAGAGAAGAAAAAACAGGTTCGTAAAAATCTGGATAAAAATCCTAAAAAAACCGAAAGTAATCAACCAAAGGTGGGAACAGTTAAGGAGTTGGTTAATGGTGATTTAATGTGTTACGTCACTTTAGTAGATAAAAAAGGCATTGAACACAATGTTGGTGCGAGTTTTGATATTTGTGCTGACGAGAAGAAGTTTGTCAATAAAAAAGTCCGTGCTGTTTATGAAATACAATCAGTTAGTGATTGTCAAAGTGCAGAACCTTGTGGTAAAACTCGCAAAGAATCCATTATTACAAAAATGGAAGTTGTGAGTGAAGGTGCAGAGGAAAAATCACCAAGCAGTAATTCCAAAAGTGGTAAATCACAAACTTTAAGTAATGGTGAATGGACGATTACTTTGAGTAATACTGATTCTTGGAATGGGGTTAATGGTACAGGAAATGTGAGTTATCAAGGATGTGATACTAATGGTAAATGTCTCAAGTTAACAGGTGGTAAAGTTTCCTGTCGAGATGGTAAATGTGTTACAGGTTGGAAAAATGGGGATTATGTCTACATTTTAGAACAACCGATAACTGAAGATGGTAATTCTACTTCTACTTTAATAGTGAGAAAAGATAATACTGAAATTTTGAAGACTACAGACTTGAAATTGCTGAATTGAGGTATAAAATTCAAAAATTCCATCTCTCAAACTCTGACTCTCTGAGCAAATCTGGGCAACCACAGGGGGTTTGCCCCTAGGCAAATCTGGGCAACCACAGGGGGTTTGCCCCTAGGCAAATCTGGGCAACCACAGG
>NZ_LJOQ01000050.1:20006-35790 GCF_001672255.1 Anabaena sp. AL09 | reverse complement strand
ACCACAGGGGGTTTGCCCCTAGGCAAATCTGGGCAACCACAGGGGGTTTGCCCCTAGGCAAATCTGGGCAACCACAGGGGGTTTGCCCCTACTCTGGTGTGAAATTTTGATCCAGAAAATTAAGAGCATGATTGCGAAGTTCAAAATATTCTGTAGAGTTCCGCATGGCCACTCTATCTCTAGGATGTTCAAAAGGAACTGTTAAAATTTCTCCTATTTTTGCAGATGGTCCATTAGTCATCAAAATAATTCTGTCAGACATATAAATTGCTTCGTCAACATCATGGGTAATCATCATAACAGCTTGCCGATTATGTTCCCAAATATCTAATACCTGACGTTGTAATTTACCACGAGTTAAGGCATCTAAAGCCCCAAAAGGTTCATCCATTAATAACATTTTGGGACGAATTGCTAAAGCCCTGGCAATACCCACTCTTTGTTTCATTCCTCCAGAAATTTCATCAGGATATTTATCTGCGGCTGCTGTTAAGTTTACCATTGTCAAGTGTTCATTGACAATGCTAATTTTTTCAGCCCGATTAGCATTTTTCAAAACTTCATCTACTGCTAAACGGATATTTTCACGGACTGTTAACCAAGGTAATAATGAATAATTTTGAAATACCATCATTCTATCTGCACCTGGTTTCCGAATCTCTTTACCATCTAAGCGAATTGAACCAGATGTAGCTTTTTCAAAACCACCAATTATTTTTAATAATGTGGATTTACCACAACCAGAATGACCAATTACAGAAATATATTCATCTTCACCAATGGTCAAATTAACATTATCTAAAACTGTGAATTCTCCTTTATCCTGGGTTGGATAAGATTTAACTAAATTCTCTACTTCCAAAAATCCATTCCGGGGTAAAATTTCTGGAGAAGTATGATCTTTTGAAATCGTATATTCCATGATTAATTCCTTTTGATATAATTAGCTATTTTTAAGACATGAAAAACTGAGAAGGAGCGTTAGCACGAATATCAAAACTATTGAGATATCCTACAGGATCACTAGGATCAAATCCTTTTTTATCTATAAATGCTTCTGGTGGTTCAACCTTATAATCATCCTGGGGACATTCAATTCCCATTTCTGCGGCTATGTCTCGATATAAATCGGTTCTCCAACCTTTTGCAGCTACTTCTTTGGCGTTTTTAGGAATTTCTTTGATTTGTCCCCAACGGGCTGCTTGAGTCATTAACCAAAGACTGCGAGAACGCCATAAAAATGTAGAATGTTCTCCTTTTTCATGGGGAATACTCTTAGGAAGATCATAAAAAATTGTGGTATCATCTGCTTTGATAGTTCTGTCTTTACCATCAAAACCACCATAATTATAATTGCCAATAATTCCCGGTCCAGTAAACTTAGTAATAGGAACACCGGGCTTTTTAGGTTTTGCCCCAGTGAAAGAACGTTGTGTGAGTAATTCGGCTATTTCTTGGCGATTTTCGGGTTTTCCACAATATTGACAAGCTTCGATCATTGCTTTCACTAAAGAACGGTAAGTTTTGGGATAATTGACAATAAAAGATTCCATTACTCCCAGGAGTCTATCTGGGTGTCCTTGCCAAATTTCCTTACCTTGGGCAAAGGTAAAACCGATACCTTCATTACCTGTAATTGCTCTAGTGTTCCAAGGTTCAGCAACCATGTAAGCTTCCATTGCCCCAATTCTCATGTTTGTCACCATTTGCGGTGGAGAAACAATGATTACCCGAAATTCCTTTAAAGGATCAACACCCGCAGCAGCAGAAAGATAGCGAGCAAAGTATTCATAAATTGCAGAACTGAGGACTACAGCCCAAACTTTCTTTTCCGGGGGTTGTTTGTCAAAATAGCCGCGAAAGTCCCGCCCAAAGGCTTCTAAAGCCCCATCACCGTATTTTTGCTGATATTCAAACCAAGGACGGATGCCATAGTCCCACATATCCTTACTCATGGTCATAGCGTTACCATGTCGGTGAATGGTCATTGCTGCACACAAGGGAGCATGACGCGCCCCTTCAGCCCCTATTCTAGCGTTGGTAACTGCACCAGAAACGACGGGGGAAGCGTCGAGACGACCAAAAATTAAGCCGTCGCGGGAAGTAGCCCAACTGGCTTCGCGGTTGAGTGTGACATTTAAACCATATTTGCGGAAAAATCCTTTTTTCCAAGCGATCGCAAATGGCGCACAATCATTAACAGGAACATAACCAACAGTAATATCCGATTTTTCTAAATCTTGGGATTTAACTACAGGTGTCACCGCTAAAGCTTCTTCTGTGAGTCCCTTAGCAGACCTATCTCCAGAAACATTACAGGATGATAATATCATTCCCGCAGTTGTCGCACCTATTCCCGTAATAAAATCTCTGCGAGTTAAATGATTTTCAGTCATAATTTATCATTTGGGATTTTATGAAAATACAAATTCATCTGCGTTTATCCGCGTTCATCATCTTCTATCTGCGTTTAAATCATTAACTTCCTGAACGGTGAGTAACTAACTCTTGAAGTTTTCCCACACCATAATCTAAAATCAACCCAGTTAAGCCAATTACAAACACGGCTAAAAATACAGAACTCAGATTTAAACGACTCCATTCGTCCCAAACAAAAAATCCTATTCCTACCCCACCAGTGAGCATTTCTACAGCCACAATTACCAGCCAAGCTATCCCCAAACTAATTCGCAAACCTGTAAAAATATAGGGCAAACTAGCAGGTAAAATAATTTTGGTAATCTGTCCCCAGCGGTTCATTCCCAAGACTTGTGCTACATCTAAATAATCTTTAGGAACATTAGAAACTCCCAACGCTGTATTAATAATAGTTGGCCACAGCGACGTAATGAAAATCACAAAAATAGCGGAAGGATCTGCTAAATTGAACAGAGATAAAGAAATGGGCAACCAAGCCAGTGGTGATACTGGTTTAAAAATCTGAATAATGGGATTAAAAGCCAGCATTGCCGGTCTGGACATTCCGATCAAAAATCCCAAGGGAATGGCGACTAATGCACCCAAACCAAATCCTAATATTACCCGCCGTAAACTTGCTAATAATAACCAACCAATGCCTAAATCACCGGGACCTCTTTCATAGAATGGATGTAAGATATAGTCCCAATTAGCAATTAAAGCTTCTGGTGGTGTGGGCATTAATTCATGATTAGCTAATGCTACTATCCACCACAATAAAATAATTCCTAAACAGCCTAATGCTGGGAATAAAAAAGTATCTTGAAAAATTACAAGTTTGGCTTTTCTCCAAACAGTTTGTCCCGCAACTGCAAAAATGGCAGCTATATTTAGTTGCAATATCATTTATTTCACCTCAGCAGAGTTAAGCTTGGATACGCAAATATTAACTAGTACCAACCTTGGACACTGATGAGATCAGAAAATAATTAAAATTCTGTCTCTTCAGTCTCCTCTCAATGCCTACGAAGTTAGCTGACGGGCTAGGGTTGAGAGATCCCCTTTTTTGCTCAATTTTAGATTTGATTTGATTTTTAAAGCTCAAATTCCTAAACTCATCAAGACAAAAATACGCCCCACAATTCGGTTCCTCCGTTCCAGCACTATTAACTGAAATATACTGGATTAAGCTGACTTACTCAATTATGAATAACGACAGAATATTAACATTTATATTCAGTAATAACATCAGTAGTTGTCATGAATATTAGTTTCCAGCGATTATAAATCACTACTACACAAACAAAGTCCACCTGCGTGGACTTATTAAAAATCAAGACCTTTGAACCCACGTAGCTGGGTCTTGTCTATGTAGCTGCGACTTCTAGTCGCCAAATCAAGCAGAAAATCAACAATTATCAATCTAATAAACCTGATTTTTCCATTTCGCTAACGCATCTTCAGCAGCAGCTTTTTCGGCTTCTTTTTTATTCTTTCCTTTACCTTCTCCCTTTTCTTTACCTTCTACTAATACTTTAGCTCTAAATTCTGGCGCGTGAGATGGTCCCCCTATTTGTTCCGTTACATACTTAGGGGGATTTGTGATACCTTTAGCTTGTACCAATTCTTGAAACCGATTTTTGGAATCTACATTAGAACGGATTTCTACAATGTGTTTTGAGGCATCATTAAATAATATTTTAACAATCTCACGGAGTGGTTCAACATTACGATTATTATCTAAATAGTAAGCGCCAATTACAGCCTCAAATGTACTACTTAGTAAGTTAGGATTTTGAAAACCGCCATCTCTAATTGTTCCTTTTCCTAATCTCATTCTAAAGTCTAAACCTACTTCTATAGCAAATTTTGCCAGTTGTTTTTCTTCTACTAATGCGGAACGAAGACGAGTTAATTCATCTTCTCCTTTTTCAGCAAACTTTTCATAAAGATATTCACCGCTTAAAAAATTGAGAATAGCATCACCGAGAAATTCTAAGCGCTCGTTATGTTCCCCTTGTTCTGGGTTTTCGTTAACATAAGAACGGTGGGTTAATGCTTGACGCAGGAGTTTTTCATTTTGGAATGTGAGAAGTTTGTGCATTTTGATATTTTTATTATTTGTGAATTTAATTAAGTGAAGAGGTGAGCAATATACCCACCTCACAAAATAAAAACCTAATAAGATTTAGGTGTTATTTAAAGACATTTACCTTTACACCTGGTGGAAATAGACTATTTCCACGAGAACGGTTACAAGTTAAACAAGCGAGTCTTAAGTTTTCCAAAGAGTTAGAACCACCACGACTTTTAGGACGGAGGTGTTCAATAGTCAGCATATCTATTGATATCGACTTACCACACCACCAACAGCAAGCACCATATTCATCTATCAGTTGATGCTTTTTACTTTGTTTCTGTTTGGAATTCATGTGAATTATTTTCCGTTGATTTTTTTGTCAACAGCATCGGAAAACCACACATCTATTAGCAATACAGCCATATTAGAGAATAAACTAAAAAGTTAGTTTTCTCTTATCTAGCTTCTCTAAATTAATCAGTTTCAGTCTCAGCAGTATGATTCCCAAATTACCGCCAACAGTTCGCTTCGTTCCTGCGGCTGAAATTTGATCTAAAAAAATTCACTTTTAACCAGTTTTCCTGACAAATTCGTGAGTTTGTTCAGCTTCTATCATTCTGTTTATCTTGAAGCAGTATTTCGCAAATAAAATACTCTATTTATCGAGTTAGAACCAAGCACTGAAGGATAAAATATAGCTTTTTATTTTTCTTCTGCAAGCAGTAACGCAATTGTTATGAGATTCTTAGCTATATGTTAGATTCTCTTAGAATGGCATGATGGCGTTATTTTTGCTAGGTTCTGCTAACTTCAAAATTTCTCACAAATTTAATTGTCACTACTATTGAGTGCCACTAACTAATCGCTTTGCACTTGCTGGTTTTGGCTGAAATCAAATTTAACTTTCAGACAAAGGAACAAAGCGAACTACTAGCAGTAACTTAGGAATCCTGCTGCTGAGACAACTACTGACGCTTGGGCGTTAGAGATCTGCTTGAGATCGCAGTTATTTAGCTGTCTTAACACTAAATAATTACATATCTACTTTAGAATGTCAAGATTCTGTTTGTAAAAAAATATAACATCTACCAATTCCAGATCCCCATTTGGGGTATTCCAGGGATATCTGTGAGGTTAGACATAGATAGAAATTACTATAATCATAGATAGAAAGTTTTATATTTAGCTGTTCCTTTAGGAGTTTATTACGCTTTCTTTTAATTGCAATTTATCAAAACAGTTGTCGAACATTATCAACTTAAAATCATTGTTTATGATCCGATTCAGGAGGCGATTCTAGAATGGAAAAACTAAAGCAATATCAAAATTATGTTCAACAAGTTATCAGAGAGTATGCTCAAATAGGTTCAAAGAAAGATGAGATTGAGCAACAACTGATTTTTGATCCCGTTGGTAATCATTATCAGTTAATGTATGTTGGTTGGAAGAACAGACGCAGACAGCATGGTTGTGTTTTACATCTTGATATTAAAAACAACAAGATTTGGATACAACATGATGGAACGGAGATTGGTATAGCAGATGAATTAGTTAAATTGGGTGTACCACAAGAAGATATTGTCTTAGCTTTTCATGAGCCTTTGATGAGACAATATACAGGCTTTGCAGTTGGTTAATTTCAGATCCCCGACTTCTCAAAGAAGTCGGGGATCTAACGGGATCTAACTACTTATTCCAAGCAGGATGACACAACAGAGAAGACATCACCCGCACACCACGCAATTGATTAGAGAGGGGTAGATGACCTCTAGGAGCGCTTAAATCCCAGGTGAAGCCGTTAGGATATCTTGTCCAGTTATTACCATTCTTCCAGTCAATTTTTGGCCACAAGTTGACCCAATTTTTACTTAAACCTAACCAAATTTCGCGCTGCACGGAAAAGCCAAATTTACCTTCTGAGTGAACTACCCAGAGTTGATTAATGGTGCGTAAGTCTTGAATTGGTAAACTTTCTACTTCTGTAAAGTATAGCCATTTTCTTTTTACTGCTTGGGGACCTGCTGCTTCACACATCTTTTGAATTGTCAAGAGGTCCGCTGCTTGAAAATCTTGATCTGCAAGTAGCTTTTGCAAAGAATTGTAACTGATCCCACAGTCCGATTTTAGAGGTACAATTCCTTCAGGAAAGTTAGTTTGTAGAAATCCTTGACTTGTCGGTGCATCAGTATTGTAGATGACTTGGTAGACTTTGCCATCAATCCAAGTTGCTGGGGTATCACGACGTTTCAGCAAAAATTCCTTCAACACATCTAACCCATCATTACCCAAGTCAGCTAACTGCGGGATGATTTGTTGTTGGACTTTTTCGGACCCAGCGATTAACTTTTGGCGGAGGGAGTCGAGATCATTTGTAGTGCCTGATACAATCATTGGGTCTGTCATGCCGTTACTCGTGTTAGCGTGAGCGTGAATAAACTATCTACTGCTATCGGTTATTCTACAAAATGAAAGCCGAATAGCGAAAAGTAGTTTACTCCGAATCTTGGGTAAAGTTGGCAAGCCCTTGAGTATATATTTGAAAAAATCACTCACGGTGGCTTTAGCGAAATCCTAGCCCACAATACTTTATCAGGTAAGGAGTTACAGAATCCAGGAGTTACAGAAATTATGACTCCTGACTCCATACCCGGTGAATTTATTCTATTTGGAATTTGTGAATTATGTACGAAAAGATTACTCCTCCCACCACCGGCGCGAAAATTACCTTCAAAAATGGTGAACCGGTTGTTCCTGAAAATCCCATTATTCCCTTTATTCGCGGTGACGGTACGGGTATAGATATTTGGCCGGCGACGGAAAAAGTGCTTGATGCTGCGATCGCCAAAGCATACAATGGTCAAAGAAAAATTAGCTGGTTTAGGGTTTATGCTGGTGATGAAGCCTGTGATTTGTACGGTACATATCAGTATTTACCTCAAGATACATTGACGGCTATTAAAGAATATGGCATAGCAATTAAAGGACCTCTAACTACTCCCGTTGGTGGCGGAATTCGGTCTTTAAATGTGGCATTACGCCAAATCTTTGACCTTTATACTTGCGTGCGTCCTTGTCGTTATTACGCTGGGACACCTTCTCCCCACAAAACTCCTGAAAAATTGGATGTGATTGTTTATCGGGAAAATACGGAAGATATTTATTTGGGGATTGAGTGGAAGCAAGGTAGTGAAATCGGCGATCGCCTGATAAAATTCTTAAATGAAGAATTGATACCCGCTACCCCAGAACACGGTAAAAAGCAAATTCCCCTCGATGCTGGTATCGGTATCAAACCCATCAGCAAAACCGGTTCTCAGCGGCTTGTTCGTCGTGCCATCAAACACGCCTTATTATTGCCCAAAAATAAGCAACAAGTCACCTTGGTGCATAAAGGCAATATCATGAAATACACAGAAGGCGCTTTCCGCGATTGGGGTTATGAATTAGCCACAACGGAATTCCGTCAAGAAACTGTGACAGAACGGGAATCTTGGATTTTGGGTAATAAGGAAAAAAATCCCCATATTTCCTCAGAAGAAAATGCCCATGAAATTGATCCTGGTTTTGATTCTTTGACTCCAGAGAAAAAAGCGCAAATTGTCAAAGAAGTAGAAACAGTTCTAAATACAATTTGGGAAAGTCACGGAAACGGCAAATGGAAAGAAAAAATCATGGTCAATGATCGCATTGCTGATAGTATCTTTCAACAAATTCAAACTCGTCCAGATGAGTATTCTATCCTGGCGACAATGAACCTCAACGGTGATTATTTATCTGATGCTGCTGCTGCTATCGTTGGCGGTTTAGGCATGGGTCCAGGGGCAAATATTGGCGACTCCTGCGCGATTTTTGAAGCTACCCATGGGACAGCACCCAAACACGCTGGTTTAGACAGAATTAACCCCGGTTCTGTAATTCTTTCCGGTGTGATGATGCTGGAATATATGGGTTGGCAAGAAGCCGCAGATTTGATTAAAAAAGGATTAGGTGATGCCATAGCCAATGGTCAAGTCACTTATGACTTAGCGCGGTTAATGGAACCACCTGTACAACCATTAAAGTGTTCTGAATTTGCTGACGCAATCATCAAACATTTCGGTTAATTTCCGTTATCGTGAAATTAAGATGTATCAAATATTTTTTACCCCACCCTAACCCTCCCTTTATTGTTTCCCCCCTTTACAAGGGGGGACTAAGGGGGGTAGCAATGTGATGAAAATTACGGAATACCACTTTTCAAACATCCTCTAAGGATTAACAGGATGTGATTTTTTACTTAAATAATAATTTATTATTTAAGTAATAGGTTACAAAATAACGTTTTCAATTTGAGAATATTCAATTTATCAATCTGTGCTAGTAATTTTTCCAAAGTTTCAGATTCTTCATTTGACAATTGATTATCAGAATTTTTTATTAATAAATCATCTTCGTAAGAAATTACTAAAACCTGGAATAATAACTCCTTTTATGATTCACCACTAGAAAAAAACAAAGGTAAAACAAATGCTGTGATAATTCCCGCCAATACAATCACCTCGATTATTTTCATTAATAAACCAACTGCCATAAATTGATTAATTTCTTCTCTAAGATTATTGGAAAAATCATTGAACCAAGCACGTAAACTACCATACCAGTTAGCAGGGCTATCTTCTGGACGAAATTTCCATGATAATATTGACAGTAATAATGGCACACCACCAACTTTAGCAGACATCAAAACATGAATTGCTAAACAACAAATCATGATTAACCAAGCTATTAAATGAGCATAATACCAAATATGATCAAGTTCTCCTATAGGTAGCCATTCTTCCTTCATCATTCTGCCAGAAACTACCGCCAAAACACCAGCGAGTAACATTTTAGTATTTGCTAAACGTTGGAGACTTACCCACCAAATTGGTCTACCAAATTGAGTTAAATTTTGGATAGAGTCTGGTTGTAATAGTCGTCTTTTCCCAGCATGGAAACTATAAACAGCAAAAAATGGCAGTAAAATCAAGAAAAATACTGCCAATGTCCCATGAATATCCTGTATAGGATTGATTTTAGGAACTGGAATATATCCAAATCTCTTATCAAAAGTGTTGTAAACTAAGAATCCGCTAATAATTGCGCCAATGACTAAAATCCCGCTGACACCATGCAGGATTCGTAAAATCAAGGGTTGATAGGGGGCTGAACGGTTCATACATTGATGTAGTAAGTTTGAAGAAGGGTAATTTTGTTGTAAATATTAAAATGTAAAATATATATTATCACTTCTTGAACATTGAACAAAATGAATATCAAAAGTCCTCTCCGTTATCCTGGTGGAAAATCAAGAGCAATTAAAAGTATCGCTGAATGTCTCCCAAAAAAGTTTTCTGAATTTAGAGAACCCTTTGTTGGTGGTGGTTCAGTTTTCATCTATCTTAAACAAAAATTTCCTCATCTCCAGATTGCTATTAACGATTTAAACCCAGAATTATATCTATTTTGGCATTTTGTAAAATCTGATTTATCAAAGTTAGTTTCCGAAGTTTGGCAAATTAAAAAAAACTCCCAAGATGGAAAATTACTCTTTGCCAAATTAGCTCATGTAGATGTTAACACCCTATCTGATTTAGAAAGAGCAGTACGCTTTTTTGTTCTTAACAGAATTACATTTTCGGGAACTATAGAATCCGGTGGATTTTCTTTAGAATCTTTTCATAAAAGATTTACTAACTCATCAATAGATAGACTGGAAAAATTAGAACATATACTAACACAAGATGTGAAAATCACCAACTTAGACTATAGTCATCTAATTAATGAACCAGGAAAAGACGTATTTATATTTTTAGATCCTCCTTATGTTAAAGCCGAAAAATCTAAATTGTATGGTAAAAAAGGAGATTTACATACAGGATTTGATCATCAAAGATTTGCAGAAATATTAAAGCAATGTCCGCACAATTGGTTAATTACCTATGACGATTGCCCAGAAATCAGAGAAAACTTTCAATGGGCAAATATCATCGAATGGGAATTACAATATGGCATGAATAACTATAAACAAAAAAAAGCCGAAAAAGGTAAAGAACTATTCATTAGTAATTATGAAATAAAACCAAAACCCGAAAAATCTCTTCCTTCTCTACCTCTGTGACCTCTGTGCCTCTGCGGTTCGTTCTCATTCCATAAAATATCCACTAACAGCGATAGCGCGAAATAAAAAGCCATTTTTCGGTAAAATCACATGGAACATCATCAAAAACCCGAACAATGGATTTTAC
The DNA here is from genome assembly GCF_001672255.1 of Anabaena sp. AL09. Taxonomy (NCBI): domain Bacteria; kingdom Bacillati; phylum Cyanobacteriota; class Cyanophyceae; order Nostocales; family Nostocaceae; genus Anabaena; species Anabaena sp. AL09. The sequence goes on along the minus strand of NZ_LJOQ01000050.1, from coordinate 25,026 downwards.
TATTTGGTCTAACTTACTCAAACAATTATTAGAACGTCAATCATTATCCCGCACTCAAGCCGCAGAATTGATGCAAGGATGGATAAATGAAACAATTCCCCCAGAACTATCAGGGGCAATTTTAATGGCCTTGAACTTCAAAGGCGTTTGTGCAGAAGAATTAACAGGAATGGCCGAAGTCTTAAAATCCCTGTCTTCCGTACCCATAAACAAACGTGAGCATACCCCATTTGTCCCGTTAATTGATACTTGTGGTACAGGTGGTGATGGAGCATCAACCTTTAATATTTCCACCGCTGTCGCCTTTGTAGTGGCTGCTGCTGGTGTACCTGTCGCTAAACATGGTAGTCGTTCAGCCTCCAGTCTTACGGGCAGCGCCGATGTTTTAGAAGCACTGGGAGTAAACTTGACTGCTGCGAGTGAAAAAGTCCAAGCAGCAGTGCAAGAGGTAGGAATTACATTTTTATTTGCCCCTGGTTGGCATCCAGCCCTGAAAGCAGTTGCCCCATTACGGCGGAATCTCAAAGTGCGGACTGTGTTTAATTTACTTGGACCTTTGGTAAATCCCCTGAATCCCACCGGTCAGGTAATTGGTGTTTTTGATCCTCAACTGATAGAAACCGTTGCTGAAGCCTTAAATCTCTTGGGGACGCAAACAGCAATGGTTCTCCATGGACGAGAAAAATTAGATGAAGCTGGTTTAGGCGATATTACCGATTTGGCGATCTTAAAAGATGGTAAAGTATTATTAACTACAGTTGATCCCGATGAAGTAGGAGTCACACCTGCCCCCATTACCGCTGTCAAAGGTGGTAACGTTCAAGAAAATGCGGTGATTCTGAAAGAAGTTTTGCAAGGGAAAGGAACACAAGCGCAACAGGATATAGTGGCGTTAAATGCTTCCCTAGCATTACAAGTAGCAGGTGCAGTTCCCTGGCTAAATCATGCTCAAGGGGTGACTGTAGCTAAAGAAATTTTACAAAGCGGTAGCCCTTGGACAAAGTTGGCACATTTAGTGGAATTCCTGGGGGATTAGCTTCTGAGTAGGCTTGAGGACGAAATTCCACAACGTTACGTTTGATAGTTACATCGTAATTACCGAAAAAGTCATGTCCTAAAAGTCCTGTTTCTAATTCTGTCCCAGCGATCGCTACTGGGACTTTATTTACCGTCATCCCCCCAACTTCCATAGAATCAAGATAGCCAATGGGGAATTCCACAGCCTTAGCGCTGGCCGTATTCGCTTTAGCTTTTCCTACCGTTACCACTCCTAAAGCCGCTGCTATCTTTTGAGTGATTACAGTCCCACTAGCTCCCGTATCCACAATCATCTCAAATCGCTGTGTACCGTTGAAGGTAACTTCAATAATTGGTGTACCACCAATTCGCCGCTTAATTGGGGCAATAAATACCTCATTATTGCGGGGGAGGATAGTTGATGACGGGAAACTAGGCTTAGATAAGGATGGTTTTAGGGTTTTGACAGAGGAACGGGGGGGAACTATGCCATGACTCTGTGGCTGAGGAACATCAATGACAACCGATTGCGGTTGAGTTAAAGAAGATGCTAAATTTTTGGGGTAGGCTTTGCGACGAGCAAAGGCAATTTGACGGCGATATTCACCGATTTGGCGTTGAGCAAAGGCAAAATTGCCACTATCACGGTGGACTTGCTTCATGAGAGCGATCGCATCTTGCAACTGACTCACTACCAAATTCCAATCATCCACAGACACAGCAGATCGGCTGATACTTTTAGCACCAGCAGCTTTATCTAGTGCCATTGCCAAAGGACTTAATTGGGTGGGGGAAGATTCTCGTGGCGTTGATTTCGGACTAGCTAACAATTGTTGACGTTGACGGGGAGAATGGATGGCTGCCAAACTCCCAGTTGACAAAGATTGCTTAGATTCATCAGTTGTCGTTGTCTGCTGATCTTGATCACAGGCAACAGTCAAAACCGCTAAACTAACGGAACAAAAAATGAGGGCTGTCCGGGACAAAAAAGACTGAAGCATAGTGAATGTTTTAACCGCCCTGGCTGCTCTTCCCAAGTGTACTCCTCCCACCCAATTAAAGATGCGTGACTATTGAATCATTTAATTTTTTATTAATTCCAGGCAAGAATCTAAAAGCCTCAACTCATGGGATAATAAGCAGTCGCAGTCCAAGACTGGGAAAAAAATTAATTAATTCAAAATTTAAAAAAACTGCCCCCTCTTACCTATGCCCCTATCTGACGCAATACCTGCTCTACTTGTCCTAGCAGATGGCTCTATTTATCGCGGTTGGTCTTTCGGAGCGACAGGAACTGCCATTGGCGAAATCGTATTTAACACTGGCATGACCGGATATCAAGAAGTGTTAACCGATCCTAGTTACTGTGGTCAAATTGTCATTTTTACCTATCCCGAATTAGGTAACACTGGTATTAATTCCGAAGACGAAGAATCAAATCAACCTCATGTTAAGGGAGCGATCGCTCGGAATATTTGTCATAAACCCAGCAATTGGCGTTCCACCCAATCCCTCCCCAACTACCTCCAACAGCACCAAATTCCAGCTATTTACGGCATAGATACCCGCGCCCTCACTCGGAAAATCCGCACCTTTGGGGCAATGAATGGCGGCATTTCCACAGCAATTCTCGACGAAGCAGAATTGTTAGAAATGGTACAAGCTGCTCCCAACATGACAGGCTTAAACCTGGTCAAAGATGTCACCACACCAACCGTTTACGAATGGCTGGAAGCCACAACAGCCCCTTGGGAATTCAATTCCGCAGCAGTGGCTAAAATTGGCGAAACCTTCACCGTCGTCGCTCTAGACTTTGGTGTCAAGCGGAATATCTTGCGTCGTCTAGCCAGTTATGGATGTCGCGTCATAGTTGTTCCTGCCGATACACAACCAGAAGAAATTCTCAAATACAATCCAGATGGTATTTTCCTCTCCAACGGACCAGGAGACCCCGCCGCCGTCACAGAAGGTATCAACACCACAAGAGCCTTACTAGACAGCCAAAAACCCATATTTGGCATTTGTATGGGACACCAAATTTTAGGTCATGCTCTCGGTGCAGAAACATTTAAACTAAAATTTGGACATCGGGGTTTAAATCAACCTGCTGGTTTACAAACAAGAGTGGAAATTACCAGCCAAAATCACAGTTTTGCTCTTGATCCAGACTCCTTACCAACTGCTACAGTCGAGGTCAGCCACTTGAACCTCAATGATCTGACAGTAGCTGGAGTCCGTCACAAGACCCTACCTGTGTTTTCTGTTCAGTATCACCCAGAAGCCAGTCCTGGACCCCATGATGCTGATTACTTGTTTGAGCAGTTTGTACTAAAAATGCAAGCAGCACGTCAAGGCGCAATCGCCTAACTTGAGGATAAAAAATGTCATGATGGATATTGGTAATTAGTAAAAATTTTTGCCGGTCCCCAACATAGACAAATTGCTCAAAAACCATCTATACTAGAACGTTTACTTTTAGTAAAAAGAACGAGGAGAAAATCATAGCTGAACCACTGAATCTAACCGTGAGCCTGAGAGGTACACGCGAAGTCCGCGATAGCTGTCAGCTATTCCGCCTCACAGGTTTATTAGACGCTTTCTCTGAGCCAACATTCATTAAAGTAATCGGCAGTAAAATTGAGGACGGTCCCAAAAACATCATTTTGGATCTTTCACAGATCGACTTTGTGGACAGTTCTGGCTTAGGTGCGCTCGTAAGACTAGCCAAACTGGCTAAACCTGAACCAGATGGTGAAGGCAGTTTCCAAATTGTCAGTAATGCCCGTGTAACCCAAACGGTTAAGCTTGTTCGTTTAGAAAAATTTCTCTCCTTACAACTTACAGTTGAAGCAGCCCTAGAAAACATCCCCTCCTCTGCGGCTTGATTGCTTAAATGGAAAATCTAAATTAGGCTGTCCGATGTCAAATCTGGATAGCCTAATTTTTGGATATAGTAGGGAATGGAGTTGAAAGTCTTTTAAGTGCATACTGTTATATCAGGGAATAGCCCTTATTTAATGTATTATGTTGAGAGTTAAAATTTAAGTTGTTTTAGATAATGCCGGCAAAAATTGTCTCCCGATGTAGTGCTTTTTTAAGGAATGATTAATCTGTGAAGTCCAAGGAGGAAACAGGCGAACACGAAGAAGATGAAACCGCTACACAGCATTCATCAGATATTTCCCCGTGGTTGGTAAATGCGACGCAACTGCCCCAGCAAATATCCCCAGCCCAAATAAAACAGATATCTCCTTCAGCTTTGGCCTACTTGGGGGATGCAATTTATGAATTATATGTTAGAATGTTTTATCTGTGGCCACAACAACGACTAGACAACTACCATCGTTCCGTAGTGGATCAGGTAAGAGCAGAAACACAAGCGCTACATTTGCGAATGTTAACTCCTTACTTGAGGAGTAACGAATTAGAAATTGTTCGCAGAGGTCGTAACTCTGCTACGAGTCGTCATAAACGACTGAATCCCGAAATTTATCAACAGGCAACTAGTTTAGAAACCTTAGTTGGCTACTTATATCTTACTGATTACCCCCGTTTAACCGAGCTATTACAAAAACTTCCCCTAGAGAAATAGTGAGAAGCTACATCTGGCGATTGTTACTGATTTGTAATTGTTCATTAAATTGATGTCATCGGGCTGTTCCCTCATTTAAATCAAACCTCAATACTGTTATGACAAGTCAACCAAAGAAAAGTAATTCCGGCGGACAACCAAAACGTGGTCAGCCAGTGAAAATCAAGGGCAAACGCGTTGTCCCTCAACCTAGCCGTAATCAAGGCAAAAGTGATGGTAAACCCATTTCTGTTAAACCTCGCTCTCGCTACGGTTCTGAACAATCCCCAGAAGTGAAAGTAGACAGAGAAGGTAAATCCTATTCTGCAAAACCTCGGACATCTCGCTACGGTTCTGAACAATCCCCAGAAGTGAGAGTAGATAGAGAAGGTAAATCCTATTCTGCTAAACCTCGCTCTCGCTACGGTTCTG
>NZ_LJOQ01000050.1:0-19964 GCF_001672255.1 Anabaena sp. AL09 | reverse complement strand
ACAATCTTCAGAAGTGAGAGTAGACAGAGAAAGTAAGTCATTTTCCGTGAAACCCCGCACATCTCGCTACGGTTCTGAACAATCTTCAGAAATCGCATTACCAACAGGCGGTAAATCCTTCACTGCTAGATATCGTCCTTCTTCCCAATTTTCCGAGCAATCCTCAGAAATCACACCCACAGAAGAAACTGATCTAATCTATGGTCGTCATCCAGTTTTGACTGCCTTGGAAAATGAACACAGTATCAACCGTCTTTGGATTACTACTCGTCTCCGTTATGATCCCAGATTTCATCATTTGATTTTGCAAGCCAAAGATAATGGCGCAGTTATTGATGAAGTTGAACCAATGCGGTTAGACCAAATTACTGGTCGGGCAAATCACCAAGGAATAGCGGCTCAAATTGCTCCTTATTCTTATATTGAACTAGAGGATCTGATTAGCAACGCTAAAGCTGTGACTGATCCTGTAATTGTAGTTGCTGATGGTATTACTGATCCCCACAATTTAGGGGCAATTATTCGGACAGCAGAAGCGATTGGCGCTCACGGTTTGGTGATTCCTCAAAGAAGGGCAGCGGGAATTACTTCTACGGTGATGAAAGTCGCAGCAGGGGCATTAGAAACCTTTCCTGTATCTAGAGTTGTCAACCTTGGTCGCGCTTTAGAACAGTTAAAAGAAGAAGGCTTTTGGATTTATGGAACTGCGGTTACAGGTAGCGAACCATTACAAAGTGTTAAGTTTAGTGGACCTGTGGTTTTAGTCGTGGGTGGTGAAGGCGAAGGTCTGGGGATGTTGACACAACGTTCTTGTGATGTTTTGGTGTCCATTCCCTTACAGGGCAAGACTCCTAGCCTCAATGCTTCGGTGGCAACTGGTATGGCACTTTACGAAATTTATCGCCAAAAATCTCAAAATACACTGTATCTTGATAAACTACAGACAATTGCTTTGAAAAAACAATAGTACAGTTACTGATTTCGTAGACAAATATCCACGAAATCAGTGACTATAAACAATGTAAAAGACAATAAATCCCACCTATTTTCACACATCCAGTCACACGTTTATAAATCGGCGAAAACCATGAAAACGATTTGGCATAACTTCCAAGAGGGGTTGATTAATACATTCAATGGACTCGGCCTTGCTTGGTGGGTAGAAATTGTCACACAAAATCCCAGTTGTACATACTACTTTGGTCCATTTTTCAGTTCTGTGGAAGCTACTAAAGCCAGCAATGGCTATATAGAAGATTTGGAAATTGAAGGAGCGCAGGGAATTATAGTGAATATCAAACGCTGTAAACCTACTGTTTTAACAATTGCTGAAGATTTGGGGGAATGGATTGACCGTAAAGTAAAGCCTGTCTTTAGCGGTCAAATCTAGTCTAATCAACAATTCCAGAGGCTGTTATCGTTCCTGGGCTAATCCTGGGAACGAACTATGGCTAATTTAAACTTTGATTATTTGGGGGTTGGTTACTAACCAACTATCAATGTCTCCTAATAACTGTTGGGGTATTTCCCAAGGAAAGAGGTGGGCTGTGTTGGGGTAACATTGCCATTGAGAGTTTTTTATGTGTCGGGCTGTTTCTAAACTGGCATCAGCGGTAATGTGGCGGTCTTGTTCACCAGCAAGCACTAGGCTAGGACATTGGATTTGCCAAAGGTTGGGGGTGCAATTATAACCTGCTCTCATGGCACTGTAGAGGGCGTTTGTAGCTGCTGATGAGGTTTGTAAGTAGGCTGGTAGGGCATCCCTAGCTATGTAATTGTATGCTGTGGATGTGTGTTGTTGAATTAAGTAGCGAAAGAGCGATCGCTTGCCGAAAGTATCAATATTCCATTGCCAACTGGGTTTTATATAGTTCAATATACCAGTAATGCCTGTATAAATATTGTCTTGCCAAGAAATCCGGGGATGATTGCCCCAAGGTCTAGCGGCAGTGGCTACTAAAATTAAGCCTGTCACCCGTTGCGGTAGGCGCATGGCCAGTTCCATGGCTAAAATGCCTCCTAGCGACCATCCCAATAATAAACATTTTTCTATTTTTAATTGGTCTAATAGGGCTTCTAGGTCGTCTAAATGGTCTTGCATCTCAAATTTGCCCTGAAACCGACTTTTGCCATATCCACGCAAATCTGGGGCAATGGTTTGGTAGCGTTTTGATAGATGATTGGTAAAGATAGAGAGGCTACGTCCCGAACCAGGATGACCATGTAAACCAAGGATGGGAAATCCTTGACCTTGGATGTAGAAGTTAAGTGGTACAACCATAAATCCTGATTGTAAGTTCTATTTTTCGATATAACCCCTTCTTCAATAAAATAGGAATTGAGAAGCGAAAAGTTATCCTCATCACTTCTCATAAGACTACTCCTTACACTTATTGCAATTAGAACAGTTAACCAATACGTGCCACCTCTATCTAAAGGTGCAGATTTATTGGCAACAACCATAAAACTGGTATAGATTATTGCTTAACCATCAGATTTTATTGTTTACCTTGCAACATTTCTTCCACTTCTGTGAGTTTTACCGGTCCAGCAAAATTTGGACTGGTCATAATAAAAGATGGTGTGCCACCCAATCCTAATTGTTGGGCTAATAATAGGTCTTTTTGGATGGATTTATTAGCTAATTTGCGATCATTGCCAAATTTTGTGAGGTTTAAATTGAGCTTTTTAGCAGTGTCTAAATATAAAGTCTCACCCAATTGTTTTTGGTTGGTAAACAAGGCATCATGATATTCCCAAAACTTACCTTGTTGATATGCTGCCCAAGCTACTGTAGCTGCGGGTAATGCTTGATCATGAATTTGATAAAGGGGAAAATGCTTATAAACTAAGGTGAATTTATTTGGATATTTTGCCAATAAATCTTTGAGTGTTTGATGGGCTTCGGCACAATAAGGACATTCAAAATCTGAAAATTCTATCAATACTGTTTTTGATTTGGTTGCACCAATTGTGGGAGAATCACCAATTACAGATTGAGGATTTGTTTGAAAATCATTGATAAATTTCTGTCGTGATTGTTGTAGTTTCTCTTGCTGTTGCTGCTGGTATATTTCTACAGATTTAATAATGATTTCGGGATTTTTGCGGATAATTTCTAAAACTTGTTGTTCTAGTTGGGGGTTGATTTTGGTATCAGCTTGGACAGGAAGTGACCAGGTTAATATCAAGCTGATCAAGCTAACAATTGCTAAATTTCGGAAATGAGTCAAAATTTTGAACATTTTTTTTCAAGGTATAGCACTAGCAATGTGATTTTATCAAGTAGCGGATAAAACAGCAATTATTTCAAGTTTCTGAAATAATGCCTTTAGTTAATATACATTTTTTAAATTAAAGTTTACATAGAATTTAATTCTGGACAAAATTTATCAGTAAATATTCCCATCAAACAGGAGTGAGATCACAGTTATGCTAATTAGTTGGCTTTATCTGATAGCAGCAATTATTTTTGAAGTTTCTGGTACAACTTGTATGAAACTGTCAGAAGAATTTACCAAAATTATCCCATCAGTTTTTATTTTTGTATTTTATGGACTTTGCTTAACGTTTTTAACTCTTTCTCTCAGGACAATTCCGGTGAGTATAGTTTATTCTATTTGGGCAGGTTTTGGTACTCTGATAATTGCTACGATTAGCGTGATTTGGTTTCATGAGTCTTTTACGCTGGTAAAAATTATCTCTATGTCTTTTATAATTATCGGTATTATTGGTTTAAATTTGGCTGAGTAAAGGGCAGAGGCAGGGGGAAATAATTACTAACAACCACTGACAACTGACAACTAACAACAACTAGAAACTTGAGTGAATACAAAAATAAATTATGAACAGTAAAATTTTGGCAACATCTGTATTTTTACTCACAGTCAGCTTATCAGGTGCAGTTCAAGCTGCAAGTTATGAGGATATTAGGCAGTTATTGGCAAATAAACAATGTCCAAAATGTCTTCTTGGTAATGCTGGGTTAGTAATGGCTGATTTAGCTGGGGCAAATTTAAACGGTGCAAATCTTGCGGGTGCGAATTTAAGTCGGGCAAATTTGGCTGGTGCGGATTTGCGAGGTGCGAATTTAAGCGGTGCGAGTTTATTTGGCGTGAATTTAAGTGAGGCTAAACTTAGTGGTGCAAATTTAAGCGGTGCTGATTTAAGAGATACTTATTTAATGAATGCTGAATTGAAAGGTGCGAATATTACAGGTACAAATTTTCAAGGTGCGGTAGGAATACCTTCGCAAATTGCTAAATCAGAAGATTTTTATGCTTGGGGTGTAGCAGCAGCAGAAAAGGGGAATCTTAAACCAGCTATTGATTATTTTAGCCAAGCGATCGCACTTAAACCAGACTATGCTGGGGCATATTTAGCCCGTGGTGTCGCTAGTTACCAAAGTTTAGATAGAAAAAACGCTTTAGAAGATGCCCAAAAAGCAATAGAACTATTTGAAAAAGAAAAGAATAGTGAAGGAACACAAACAGCCAAAGCATTTATTTTAGAATTAAAAACCCCTTACACAGAAACAGTGAATACAGGTAAACCTAGCTTTATGGATTTTGCGGGTAGTCTAGGTTCAGTCTTATTACAATTTTTGCCCTTCTAATACCCAGTTCATTAATCTATCATTATCTGCGGTGAATGATTATGAAAATCTTGTTCTATGCAGCTTCGTCTTAACTTAGGATACTAACTAAGAAGCAATAATGGCACAGAAGGGAAAAAGATAAATGTCAGAAAATCTTAGAAGTAAAGCTATCACACAAGGGGTACAAAGATCGCCTAATCGCGCCATGCTTAGGGCTGTAGGTTTTGAAGATGCAGATTTTAACAAAGCCATTGTCGGTGTAGCCAATGCCTATAGCACCATTACCCCTTGTAACATGGGGATAAACGAACTGGCACAAAGGGCGCAAACCGCGATTAAAACCGCTGGTGCAATGCCCCAAGTTTTCGGGACAATTACCATTAGTGACGGCATTTCCATGGGAACAGAAGGGATGAAATACTCCCTCGTTTCACGGGAAGTTATCGCTGATTCCATAGAAACAGTCTGTACTGGGCAAAGTATGGACGGTGTATTAGCAATTGGTGGCTGTGACAAAAATATGCCAGGGGCAATGTTAGCCATGGCGCGGATGAATATCCCTGCTATCTTTGTTTACGGTGGTACAATCAAACCCGGACACTATGAGGGTAAAGATCTAACCGTTGTCAGTTCCTTTGAAGCCGTTGGTCAATACAGTGCTGGTAAAATTGACGAAAATGAACTGTTAGCAGTTGAACGCGGTGCTTGCCCCGGTGCGGGTTCATGTGGAGGGATGTTTACAGCCAATACCATGTCTTCAGCTTTTGAAGCCATGGGCATGAGTTTACCCTACTCCTCCACCATGGCTGCTGAAGATCCAGAAAAAGCCGACAGCACCGAAAAATCAGCCGTTGTCCTCGTTGAAGCTATACGAAAACAAATATTACCTCGGCAAATCATCACCCGCAAATCCATAGAAAACGCCATTTCCGTGATTATGGCTGTGGGTGGTTCTACCAATGCAGTATTACATTTTCTAGCGATCGCCCGCGCTGCTGGTGTTGAACTAATTTTAGACGACTTTGAAACCATTCGCGGTCGTGTTCCCGTCATCTGTGATTTAAAACCCAGTGGTAGATATGTAGCCACCGACCTACACAAAGCCGGCGGTATTCCCCAAGTCATGAAAATGCTATTAGCCCATGGCTTGCTGCATGGTGATTGTATCACCATTTCCGGGCAAACAGTCGCCGAAGTCTTAGCAGATATCCCCGCAGAACCACGGACGGACCAAGACGTAATTCGTCCTTGGCATAACCCCATGTATGCCCAAGGACACTTAGCCATTCTCAAAGGCAACCTGGCCATAGAAGGGTCAGTAGCCAAAATTACCGGAGTCAAAAAGCCTGTAATTACAGGACCCGCGAGAGTATTTGAATCGGAAGAATCCTGTTTAGAGGCAATTCTCGCCAAAAAAATCCAAGCTGGGGATGTTATCGTTATCCGCTACGAAGGACCAAAAGGCGGACCCGGTATGAGAGAAATGTTAGCCCCCACCTCCGCTATTATTGGGGCTGGTTTAGGTGACTCTGTAGGCTTAATTACCGACGGACGCTTCTCCGGTGGTACTTACGGCATGGTAGTCGGTCACGTTGCCCCAGAAGCGGCTGTAGGTGGTAACATCGCCTTAGTAGTAGAAGGTGATAGCATTACCATAGATGCCAATGCCCGGTTGTTGCAACTGAATGTATCAGCAGCAGAATTAGCTACTCGTCGCGCAAGTTGGCAACCACTTCCACCCAGATATACGAAAGGGGTACTGGCAAAATATGCCAAACTTGTAGCTTCCAGTAGTGTGGGTGCAGTAACAGATTTGGACTTATTTGCTAATTAGTAATTATATGAGATCCCCAACTTCTTTGAGAAGTCGGGGATCTGAAATTTAGTATATTTGAAGATTATGCAGCTAAATTCAAACTTATCAGCAACAGTTACTCAACGTTGGCAAATATTGAAAAATGGTATTAATCAAAATTTAGATTCTTTCACTCAATCTATACAACAACAAGCGACAAAAACAACTGATAATACTAAAGATTATTTAGAAAATAATTGGCACAATGTCGAGAAAATTACTAATAATACATCAGGAGTAATTCAAAAAACTATTAATACATCTGTGCATGATTTTTTATCACAATATCCCTGGTTTTTCCAAGTATTAGAAATATTCACATGGGGAATAAATCACCCTGTCAGGGGTGGAATAATTTTATTATTTACAATTGCAGTGATTTGGAGTATCATTAAAGCAATTGTTAGAATCATAGAAACTGCCAGTTGGTCAATTTTAAAAATTCCTTTTATATTACTACAAAAATTATTAAAATCTCTTTGGATAACATTTCCTAAAGTGGGAATTTTCGGCATTGGGAAAATTCAAAGTAAACAGCAAAGGTTAGCTGAAATTTCCCAGCGTTTAGAAGTTATTCACAACGAACAAAAAGCACTATTACAAGAAGCTGCTAAACTCATGAAATCAGATCCAGAAAATATGATGACTAATTCTAACGGTCAGGAGACATCTGTTTAATTATCTCATCTTTTTGACCAGATACAAAATTAGCAAACCGGACAGCTAAAGGTGGTACAAAGAGAAAAGGACTACTAAAACCGGAAAATATATGTAGTCCTGAAAATTCAGAAATAGCACCAATTAAAGGCAATTTATCCTGAGTAAATGCCACTAAACAATGATGCCATGTTCCTGGTAAATTTCCTAAACTTGGTAATATGTTCGTAATACTTTCTCGTAACCATTGTTCACTTGCTGTTGAGTTAATTTCCGCTTGCGGATTTGTTAAAACCCGGCTAATTTGAGCTATGCGTAAACTCCCGTCCAGAAATTGCACCACACCAGCATCTAAAATTGGTGATACTATTTCATGATTCGGGTTATCCCATAATTCATCAATTTGAGTAGATTCTGCTTCTTGTTGAAATCTTTGCAAATTTGCGGGTGATACTAAGCTATGTAATTGAATATCTGTAGATGGTATTTCAATGATTTCTGCATGAGAAAAATATATTTTCGCAGCAATACCCATTGATTTTAGTAGTTTACGAGTAATTCCCCCAGCACAAATCACAACATTATCACTCTGAAAAGTATTAGTATTTGTTTTCACACCTGTACATTTTTTCGTAGAAGTAGTTACTAATTCTCTAAATTCCCCAAATTGGATTTCTCCTCCTAAATTTACCATTGCTTGAATGTAAGCTTGAGTAATTTTTTCTGGGTGAACATGACCATGTTTAACAGTTAATGCACCAGATATAGCTTCGGGGTTTAAAAAAGGTTCTAATTCACAAGCTTCTTGAATACTAATTAAATGCGGAAGAATAACAACATCTTGATAAGATTTAGCCATTGTTTCGGGATTAATATCTACAGGAATAGTCATTAATAAATCTAATTCCCGAAATTGAGTATCTGCATTTAATTCTTCTGATAATATCCGATGACGGGTTAACCCTTCTGTAGATAATTGTTTTGTAATTGCTGTTGTTGCTGACCAAAAACTAATGCCACCATAACTATAACGGGTAGCATTTTGGGGTGTTTGGTATTGTTCCAACAAAAGTACAGAAAATCCAATTTTTGTTAATTCATAAGCAAGTGCAGCCCCAGTAATTCCCGCACCAATAATAATCCAGTCGTAAGTTTTCATAATTTAGTAAAAATGTATATTGCACATGAATTATTAAATGTTTTATTCATTTTAATGAAAGCAAGAATTCTTTTGTCAGAAATTCATCAGCAATTTTTCCATCAGTGGGTAAGTATATACAAACTTGAATATCTAACTCTTTTAAAAACTTGCACATCAATGGTCCAACATCTTGCCATTGTAAATTACCAAGTCCACAACCTAAAGCCGACATTGCCAAAGATTTTATACCTTGTTGTTTATAATTATCCTGAATCCATTTTAACACCAATCCACTTATCTCAGAGTAGTTACTCAACTACGTAGAAGTTTTGCTTCTATACTAGGACTTAAGTAACTGAGCTTTACGCTTACCTGGAAAGGGTGTAAAGTCTATTTATAATTCCTAGTGTTGATGACTCAGCAGCTTACAATTAAATAGACTGAAATTATAAATATCATAACTGCTTGACAACGCTTTCAATTAAACTATTTCAGAGTATTTAAAACGATGAATATGCAAGAACAACCTAACGGTGCAGATAATAAACGCGCTGACAAGACAGAAATCGCTCTGCATCTAGATTCTGAATTAATAGAGCAAATTCAACATCTCACTAATGACCCCAGTAAAGTGATTGAAGTGGCTATCCGTCAATGGTTACGCGGTGATTTCACCAGAGATGATGAGTTAACACGTACACCCCTACGCACACCCGTTCCCCCTCGTGGTGAATGGAATGATTAAAATCATCCGACAAGTGTCAACAAATAATAAGAAATGTAAAATTTAATGCCTTGAATGCCATAAAGGTCAAAAATCCACAGTTTAAAAATGGGAAAGCTGTAAAAGTTTATGCCAGAATTCAAGTAGCGTTAGTTTGACACTCTCCGTGTCTTTAGACACGGGGAGTGTCAATAAACAGAATTACCAGAAATATTCGCCGAACACTAGATTTGATGATTTGAACTTTTAGTGAAATTAGTGGTTTTGTTGATAATTGTTTACAGGTTGCCAAATTATGGTAGAATAGTGTACTGTTGTTGAAGTGAAGTTATAAATCAATGACTAAACTAAAACTACAGGGTTAAAATCCAAGTAAATAAGCGCCTTTGGCCGATTGGGGAGGCAACGAACTCATAATTCGTCTTCAGGCTGGTTCGATTCCAGCAGGGCGCACTTTGCAAAATCCTAACTATAATAAATCACGGTTTTCAGGTTTTTGCCTGTTAATTGCCCATTCTATCTGTCGTAAAATCCCCCTTAACATTCTCACTTCCGCAGTTTGTGGATAAGCACGATTATACAGGTAGCGGAATTTTTCCATGCGACTAGCTGCGGTATGAGGATAAAGATAACCAATGGACAGCAATAAAGATTCCAATTGTTGATAGTATGCTTCCATCGCATCTAACGGGGCAATTTCTGAAACAGGTATATTCTCTTCTATAAATAAGTCTGTAGACTGTGACAATTCATAACAACAAATAGAAACCGCAGTAGCTAAATTCAAAGATGGATATTCTGGATTAGTGGGAATAAAAACTAATTTGTGGGCATAATTTAATTCTTCATTAGTTAATCCCCTATCTTCCCTGCCAAAAATTAAAGCTACAGGCTTTTCTGCTGCTGCTAATAACCAGGGTAAAGCGGTGCGAGGGGTTTCTAGAGGAATTTCTCCACTGTAGTCCCGTCCCATGGTTGCAATGGCACGGACACAGCCCTGTAATGCTGCTGGTAATGTATCTACTATGATCGCAGATTCTAAAATGTCTTTGCCACGAACTGCCATTTTTATAGCATCAGAGGATGTGCGATCGCATTGAGGATTGACTAATATTAATTTAGATAAGCCAAAATTTTTCATAACTCTGGCCACTGAACCTATATTCAATGGTCCGGCTGGTTCTACTAATACGATAATTACGTTATTGCAACTGGGTTGTATATTAAAACTTTCTATCATACTTATTTACTTTTACTGGCTCTAATCATCATAATTCAACATTTAATGCATTCATTATCTATATGCAAAACTAGTGGTTTAAGTAAAAAAATATGGTTCTACCGTTCCCCTTGTGATCAAACATCCTTTTGATATATCCAAAACCATTGGTATACATGGGTTTGATATAAATTAATGAGCGATAGCGAAGCGCTCCGTAGGAATCGCTATTTTTGAGGAATATTAAAGCCTCAAACCTAATCATGATAGTGGTTTACGCCAATTCAAGAGGG
Source organism: Anabaena sp. AL09 (assembly GCF_001672255.1). NCBI lineage: Bacteria > Bacillati > Cyanobacteriota > Cyanophyceae > Nostocales > Nostocaceae > Anabaena > Anabaena sp. AL09. Next base: position 9,478 of record NZ_LJOQ01000050.1, on the reverse strand, counting down.
AATTATAGATTCGGCAACTAACATAACAAATAGTATTTTTGACAAGAATTAGGTAGGAATTGCAATATCCTACAATGTTCATCCGTTAAGTTAAGAATCCTATCCACTACTTGTGTGATTATTTTATTCCTTCTCCTATTAAATGTTCTATGGGTTTATCTTGAAAAAATCAGGGAATAAATATAATGATATTGATACAAAACCTAGTCCATTCAGAATGATTGCTTTGACTACTTCGCCTGTATTTACAAAAGAAGAGAACAGGGAGCAGGGGACAGGGAAAATTACCTGTTGATAGTTGGGACAAGCCTTTGGAATTAACCGTAAAAACCCCAATTTCTTTAACTGCACCAAAATCAATTAAAACAATTTTGCCATCTTGACGACGACGCATAATATTTGATGGTTTAATATCTCGATGAATAATATTTTTTTGATGAACAACTGCTAAAATTTCTAGAATTTCTTGAAGTAGTTCAATCGTCTGTTTCTCACTCAACTTTTTACCAGGAATAATCTCTCTATTCAGATCATGTCCATCTACAAATTCTTGCACAAGATAAAATTCCCCCTTTTCTTGAAAATGTGCAGCGAGTGAAGGAATTTGATCATGTTTACCCAGATTATGTAAAACCTTGGCTTCCTCTTCAAACAATCTTTGTATAATTGCTGATGCAGCAGGGTCAGGATTTCTTTTTAAGTGCTTAACTACACAATAAGGATTTCCTGGTAAAGCAGTATCTTCAGCTAAGTGAGTATCACCAAACCCACCTTCACCAAGTTCCTTGATAATTTTGTATCTACTCAGGAGTGTAGTCATCTGATTGCAATAAAAGAGATTTGACTAAAATTAAATGTATCATTAAAATTAAATGTATCATAAGACTCAATTCTGCTGATACCAAAATAGAGTTAAAGGTGAAGATATGCGATCGCTATCGCTATCTGTCAGAATGGGATAGAATATATGCTTGGACAGAATACTCTTATGTGATATTATCCCTACAAAATACTCAAGCTGGTAAACTGCAAAGCTGGACTCTTGATGACAACCACCAGTTTCCAGCCGAGACAATTAAACTGATAAAATTAGCAAATTTAAGTTAACATTAATACTCCGCGCTGATTCCTACAACTGCTATGCTAAATCCCAATCTGGATGAAATCCAGTTGACAAAAGACGACTACGAACGCTATTCCCGCCACTTAATTTTGCCAGAAGTGGGTATGGAAGGGCAAAAACGCCTAAAAGCCGCCAGTGTACTCTGTATCGGTACAGGTGGACTAGGTTCACCATTACTGTTATATCTTGCAGCAGCAGGTATAGGCAGAATTGGTATTGTTGATTTTGATGTTGTGGACACCTCTAACCTGCAACGTCAAGTTATTCACGGGACATCCTGGGTAGGTAAACCCAAAATCGAATCAGCAAAAAACCGGATTCATGAAATTAACCCCCATTGTCAGGTTGATTTGTATGAAACTCGTTTAAGTTCCGAAAACGCCCTGGATATTATTCGTCCTTACGATATCGTAGTTGATGGCACTGATAACTTCCCAACGCGGTATTTAGTCAACGATGCTTGCGTATTGTTAGATAAACCCAACGTCTACGGTTCTATCTTCCGATTTGAAGGACAAGCAACCGTCTTTAACTATGAAGGTGGACCCAACTATCGTGACTTATATCCCGAACCACCACCACCAGGAATGGTTCCTTCCTGTGCAGAAGGTGGAGTTCTGGGAATTTTACCGGGAATGATTGGGATTATTCAAGCCACAGAAACAGTGAAAATTATTCTGGGGAATGGTACTACCCTGAGTGGTAGACTAGTGCTTTACAACGCCTTGGATATGAAATTCCGGGAGTTGAAACTGCGTCCTAATCCTATCCGTCCAGTTATTGATAAGTTGATAGATTACGAACAATTCTGTGGGATTCCCCAAGCCCAAGCCGAAGAAGCGAAACAACAAATGGAAATTCAAGAAATGACTGTGAAGGAATTGAAGGCGTTATTAGATAGTGGTGCAAAGGACTTTGTGCTGCTAGATGTGCGTAATCCTCATGAGTACCAAATTGCTAAAATTCCTGGTTCTGTGTTAGTCCCTTTACCAGATATTGAAAATGGTGATGGTGTGGCTAAGGTGAAGGACTTACTCAATGGACACCGTTTAATTGCTCATTGTAAACTGGGTGGACGTTCGGCGAAAGCCTTGGCTATCCTCAAGGAAGCGGGAATTACTGGCACAAATGTTAAAGGGGGAATTAATGCTTGGAGTCAAGAAGTAGACGCTTCTGTTCCTCAGTATTAATAATTTTGGGCGGGATTGTTGATAATGTTTGGGAAAAACCTCTAACTATCCCCAATCTGATCTCAACAACAAGATACCCGATTTCTTGGATGATTCGGGTATCTTTTTATAGTTAATACATGGAAATATAATTTGATTTATGTATCTAATTTATACAAAAAAATCTTTAAAAAATACCAAAATTGTCTATTACTTATACTTCTTTTAAAAAGTAAGATGTCTAAAGTTTGCATAAACTTCATGGAGAATTTAGCTATAGCAGTTTCCAGGTAGGTGAGGTTAATTAACAGAATTGAGGGTTCTTTTTAGGAACTACGGTCAGAAACGGTAAGTTCTACCGAGATTGCCGTGATGAAGCAGGAAGTAAACACTAAGGTTATCGCTGTCCAGATGTGTCTAGACTTTGGTAATTTTGGGTAAGTTTTATAGAACGGTAAATTTACTTTCAAAAATACTACTTTTGCAGCATCTATCATCACAGCAAATTGCCAAAACAATCATAAATTCCATTATGGATACGCTTTCCACAAATAATTCCAAGATTCTGATTGTAGATGACGATTCTAGTGTCCGTAACCTGATTCAGCGTTTTTTGAGTCGGAAATATCAAATAGAATCAGCAGCAGATGGTAAAACGGCTCTTGTCTTATTTGAGCAATTTAATCCCGCTTTAGTGATTCTCGACTGGAATTTACCAGATGCAAATGGCTATAAACTTTGCCAAGAAATGCAAAGTCGTACCAATGTGTTAGTCATGATGCTTACCAGTCGCAATGATGAAGCTGATAAAATTAAAGTCTTAGCTGCTGGTGCTGATGATTTTTTAACCAAACCATTTAGTCTAGCTGAGGTAGAAGTTAGGGTAGAAGCCCTATTAAGACGTGTTCGCTATATCCAGTCCAGTGTGTCACAACGCCTCACTTTCAATCAGTTAGCTATTAACTCAGAAGCGCGAGAGGTAACACTCAATAATAAAGCTTTAGCTTTAACTGCTTTGGAGTTTAATATCTTACATTTTCTAGCTACCCACCCTGGACAAGCATGGAGTCGTACCCAACTGATCCAAAAGATTTGGGGTTGTGATTATGTGGGAGATGGACGGGTTGTTGATGTGCATATTGGCCAACTTAGGAAGAAAATGGAAGTTGATTCTAGTATGCCGGAGTATATTAAAACGGTACGGGGTTATGGTTATAAGTTTGATCCACCAGACAACACCGCAAGTTAAATTTTGAAAAAAGGGTTGTTGGATAACTGAACAATTTAGTCAAATCTACTAATTAGTTCGGTCATGATATTGAGGCTTGATTAGATGATTAAGGTGATTAATTGGTAGATATTGGAGCTAAAGTCAGTCAGGGAATTGTATCTACTTAGGGCTTGGATAAAATCTTTAGTTTTTCTCTTTTACAGGATATTCTCAGAGTATTTCTCATCTTCTCTGGTTTTGTCCAAACTATCAGTTTAAAAATATCTATGCAAATTACTGTGATGACTTTTAATCTCCGCTATGACAAACCAGATCCTGGGGTGCGTCAGTGGAAAAAGCGTGTAGGGGCGATTGCTTCTTTAATTCAACACTACAAACCGGATTTACTGGGTACACAGGAGGGTAAATCTGATCAACTGGCAGATTTACAAGCACTCTTACCGGAATATAACATTATTGGGGGCGATCGCACTGGTACAGGAAGCGGTGAACATTGTGCAATTTTTTATAATCCCCAATCCTTTAAACTTCAAGAAACACAAGATTTTTACCTCAGTGATACTCCAGAAATTCCTGGTAGTATTACTTGGGGAACTCGTTTACCACGGATGGCCACTTGGGCTAATTTTGAAGTTAGTCATCTTGGTTTTTCCTTGACTATATTAAATACCCATTTAGATCACGAAAATGCCAAATCTAGGGAGTTAAGTGCAGTCCTAATTAGTCAACGTTTGGCTGAGTTTCCACCGGAAAACTACTTACTGCTAACGGGAGATTTTAACGCCAATCCTCGTACTCCAGAACGGCAAATTTTCCTATCCCCTCTAAGAAATGGTAAAAAATTACAAGATCCTTTAGCTACTCTTCCTCTAGAAAAACAGAAAACTTTTCACGATTTTACGGGTAAAGCCTGGGATGCTATTGATACTATATATTGCGATAGCTGCGCTTTTCAGACAGAACAAGTTATTATTGACCGTGAACAGTGGGAAGGGGTATGGCCTTCTGACCATTTTCCAGTGATTGTGAAATTAACAGTTTTCTAATTTGCATAATTCAAGCTGACTTCACGGTTACGGCTAACTGCAATCCTAAAGCATCAAGTACATTAGTCAAAGAATAAAATTCAATTTCTCCTTTTTCAGCAAGAATTTGGGCAAATCTATCGTAGGATTGCTGTACTGCTACGGAAAAATTATCAATTCCACCCTGAGCCTCAATCACATTTTTGAGTGCTTTATTTAACATAATAGGATCACCTTCTTCTATAACTACCTCAATATAAGCTGCGGCTTCTAGAGGATCTTGTAAGTATTTAATTAGTTTGGCGTGATAACTTGTACTTCTAGGCATTGTTTCGACTCCGATAATCTTCCCAATATTCTTTTGTCATAACCTACACCCCATAACCTACACCCCATAACCTACACCCCATAACCTACACCCCATAACCTACACTGACAATTACTTTAGCGACAAATGTCGGTATTTATAAATATATCAGAGCCTAAGCTCTATACTTTTTGCTTGACCAACTCCACCGCTAACCGTATGGCTGCTTTCATACTTGTTGCGTCAGCAATACCCTTACCCGCAATATCGAACGCCGTTCCATGATCTGGTGAAGTCCGCACAAATGGTAAACCAATGGTAGTATTTACAGCCCGATCAAAAGCCATCAACTTCACCGGAATTAAACCTTGGTCGTGATAAAGTGCTAAGTAAGCATCAGCAGGATTTTTGATCACAGAATTACCATACCAAGCAATACCCGGTTTTACCCACATTGTATCTGGGGGAATGGGTCCTTCTAGCTGTAAATGCGGGCGTTTTTGGCGTTCTGATTCCAACCAGGGAATTAACCAATCTATTTCCTCTGTTCCCAGTTGTCCCATTTCTCCACTGTGGGGATTTAACCCAGCGATCGCAATTCTGCCATGTTTAATCCCAAAATCATTTGCTAAACACTCCACCAATAAATCTAATTTCTTTGTCAACAACTGCGGTGTTAAAGTCGCAGCTACTTGAGATAAAGGAATATGGGTGGTAGCAAGTAGAGCGCGGAGTGTCCAACCGGTAAAAGGCGATCGCCCCACAAACAACATCCCAAACCGCTCAACACCAGCCTTTTCGGCTAAAAGTTCCGTTTGTCCCGGATAGTTGTAACCAGCGGCTTTCCAAGCAGATTTAGCGATAGGTCCGGTGACAATTCCATCAAACTCACCTGCCAAAGTTTGAGATATGGCATATTCCATATAAGCAAAACTCGCTGCACCACTAGCTGCATTTCCCACACCTGTGATAATTTCACCAGCAATAGGGACATCAACTATAGACAAATCAACCGGATTAGCCAAAGCTAGAGAATTATCAATATTTTTACTGATATTTTCATAACTTTTTGTTAATAAAGTTCTATTCCCTACCACCATCACATCACAATTTTGAGTAACTTCAGGATCTGCCAAAGCCTTCAAAATCACCTCAGAACCAATACCTGCCGGATCTCCCAGGGTCAGCACCAACCGTGTCCGTTTATCTTCATTAGTCATTATATTGTAGGGGCGGGGAAACCCAGCCCATCTCCGTCTATTGCCAATTATCATCCCTAAATTGGTTTAGAATTATTTATAGAGGTCTAATACTAATAATTCTGACAATACCTTGTCCATTTTTTGTAGGTCGGGTTAAGCGACAGCGCAACCCGACGCATTTGTTGGGTTATGGCTTCGCCACACTTCGTGAACGTACCTCAACCCAACCTACAAATCAAGACTTTTTTCGATTTGGACAAGGTATTGTTCTGATAGACCTAGTTTAACTGAATCCTGAAAGTTGAAAATGAGATTTGAGTCTTCAAATCAAATTCAGCAGTCTGAAAAACAGGAAACATAAATCAACAATCCACAAAGGAGCATTACAGCAAATGGGCGGCGAAATGTTAAATGCAGCGATGCTATCTTTCGGTCTAATCTTCGTAGGTTGGGCAATTGGCGCTTTGTTACTCAAAATTCAAGGCGCAGAAGAATAGAACGGAAGTAGGGGGAGTAGGGGGAGTAGGGGGAGTAGGGGGAGTAGGGGGAGTAGGGGGAGTAGGGGAAGTAGGGGAAGTAGGGGAAGTAGAGGAAGAATCATCCTGACTCCTGACTCCTGACTCCTGACTCCTGACTCCTGACTCCTGACTCCTGACTCCTGACTCCTGACTCCTGACTCCTGACTCCTATCTTTTATTAAAAAGATGTAAAGTTTTATTTAGATAACTAAATTCTGTTAAGATTCTTTTCATAAACATTAAGATATATAACCAACCCCATGACATTATTAATAGTTGGTGCAACTGGCACTTTGGGAAGACAAGTGGCTCGTCGCGCAATTGATGAAGGGTATAAAGTCCGCTGTCTGGTTCGGAGTCCTAAAAAAGCTGCTTTTCTCAAAGAATGGGGTGCAGAACTGGTACGGGGAAACTTGTGTAATTCACAAACCCTGACAGAAGCATTAACAGGTGTAACTGCAGTTATTGATGCTGCTACATCTCGCGCCACAGATTCACTAACTATTAAAGAAGTGGATTGGGATGGCAAAGTAGCATTAATTCAAGCCGCTAAAGCTGCTGGTGTAGAAAGATTTATCTTCTTTTCAATTTTAGATGCTGATAAATACCCCAATGTACCGCTGATGGAAATTAAGCGATGTACAGAAGCATATTTAGCAGAATCAGGTTTAAACTACACAGTTTTACGTTTAGCTGGATTTATGCAAGGGTTAATTGGTCAGTACGGCATACCTATTTTAGAAAAACAACCAGTATGGGTAACAGGAACATCCTCACCTATTGGCTACATGGATACGCAGGATATTGCTAAATTCGCGGTGCGGGCTTTGACTGTGACAGAAACAGAAAAGCAAGCTTTCCCAGTCGTGGGAACTCGTGCTTGGAGTGCTGAGGAAATTATTAATCTTTGTGAACGCTTATCTGATAGAGACGCAAAAGTTACACGAATGCCTATCAGTTTATTACGGGCTGTCCAAAATTTACTGCGCTGCTTTCAATGGGGATGGAATGTTGCTGATAGATTAGCTTTTACAGAAGTTTTAGCTGGTGGTAAAGCTCTAAACTCAGAAAATATGGACGAAGTATATACTGTTTTTGGTTTAGACAAACAAGAAACTACCACCTTAGAAGCATATCTACAAGAATACTTCAGTCGGATTATGAATAAGCTGAAACAGTTAGATTACGAAAAAGCCAAAAGTAAAAAGCTTAAAAGTAAAAAGACTCCCTTTAAACAATCCTCCAAAGCCAATAGTCAATAAATGTCAGCCGAATGGTGACATTAGGCAAAAATGTGTAACTATTAGATACAGAAAAATCATCCCTTAAACTTGGATATTTGAGTGTGCCGAAAGCAGGCATTATCTACAACGATGTTAAGCCGATAGCGAGTAGTGTCGCTATCGAACTAAAAGACAAGCTCACCGCTGCTGGTTGGGATGTATACATCACAGCGAGTATCGGTGGGATATTGGGCTATTCTCAACCAGATAGTCCAGTCTTGCACACCCCCATTGAAGGTCTTACGCCCCCTGGCTTTGACTCAGACATGAAATTTGCACTGGTGTTAGGGGGGGATGGAACTGTGTTAGCAGCATCACGCCTAGTCGCCCCCTGTGGTATCCCCATGCTGACGGTAAATACTGGTCACATGGGATTTTTGACTGAAGCTTATCTTAACCAATTGCCCCAAGCCTTAGAACAGTGTATGGCGGGTGCATATCAGGTTGAAGATAGAGCTATGCTCACCGTTAAAGTTATGCGGGGAGATACGGTAAAGTGGGAAGCCCTCTGTTTAAATGAAATGGTGCTACATCGAGAACCTTTAACTTGTATGTGCCATTTTGAAATCGCAGTGGGGCGACATTCACCTGTGGATATTGCGGCTGATGGAATTATTGTTTCTACCCCAACGGGTTCTACAGCTTATTCTTTAAGCGCAGGGGGTCCAGTAATTACTCCCGGTGTCCCTGTATTGCAGTTAGTCCCAATTTGTCCCCATTCTCTGGCTTCTAGGGCTTTGGTGTTTCCTGATAGTGAACCAGTTAATATCTATCCTGTTAATATTCCCCGGTTGGTAATGGTGGTGGATGGTAATGGTGGATGTTATGTTTTACCGGAAGATCGGGTATATTTAGAGCGATCGCCCTATAGTGCCCGGTTTATTCGTCTCCAGTCACCGGAATTTTTCCGTGTTCTGCGGGAAAAACTCGGTTGGGGTTTACCACATATTGCTAAACCCAATTCTGTGGAATTGCCTTAGTTGTCACTTGTTCAGTTAGGTAAATGCCAACTTAGTGTAACTCGCACTTCTCCATTGGGTAAAACTGATATTTCCCATACACCATCTAGAAGTTCGTTGGCTATAGTATCCATGATTTTAGTACCATAGCCGCCTTTTTTGGGTCTATAAGTAGATGCTAAAATAGCTCCATCATTTGCTATTACTAAAGTACATTTATCTCCCTGTTGCTCTAAACTAACAAATACTTGGGTAGCCGTACCGTGAGGTGGTTGAGCGTGTTGGATCACGTTATTCAATGCTTCACGGAAAAAGCGGTAAATTTCTTCTCTGTGTTCAATCCAAATACTGTTGAATTGTGGTTCTTGAAGCGGCTGAATTTCTGTGATTACTTGTAGAGTTAATTTTCCAGAATTCACTAATTCTTCTAATGTGGTTTTTATGCCTATATCTAACCCTTTTTGAAGTATGGGAGTTACTGCCATTTTTTCAGTTAAATCTCGAATATTGCTTAATTTATTTCTAATTTCCTGCCCTAAAGCTGTCAACTTATCTAAAATTAAATCTATATGTGAACTACCCACACTGACCTGACGGTACAGTGTGGGCTTCCTGCCCAACAGAAAGCACAGTAGTAGACTTCTTTCGTCCTCTATTACTG
>NZ_LJOQ01000005.1:0-39488 GCF_001672255.1 Anabaena sp. AL09 | reverse complement strand
AGTTGTCAGTTGTTAGTAGCGGCGAAGCATTTGGAAGATAAATTATCGGTCATTGCCAAAAATAGTTCCCCAAATGCTTCGCCCGTACAGTGGTTAGTGGTTAATTATTTTCCTGGCTGCCTTGGACGATGGGAATTGTAAAATGAAATTGACTGCCTTGATCTTTACCTGTGGATTCTGCCCAAATTTTTCCGTCCCAGCCGTTGACAATTTGGCGACAAATTGCTAAACCCAATCCAGTACCGCCGGTTGTTCGCCGTAACGCCCCTTCTTCCTGGTAGAAGCGGTCAAAAACGATTTCTAGGCGGTTGGGTTCAATTCCCCTTCCTGTGTCCGCTACGGTGACTTCTAGCATCTCCTGACTATTGCTAATGGCTTTAATAATAATTTGCCCAGAAGAGGGAGTAAATTTACAAGCATTATCTACAAGTTTGGCGATTACCTCCACTAACCAATCACCGTCAGCCCTGACTAAAGGTAAGCTTGTGGAAATTTGAGTTTTGATTTTTGGGATCTTTTCTTGACTGGAGCGCGTCCGTAAGCGACTGAGGGCTAAATCTACACATTCTTGGATGGTTAATGATTCAGGATGCCATTCTACCCGACCACTTTCTAAGTTAGAAAGGGTTAAAAAGTCTTGTACGAGTTTCCGCATTCTTTCGGAGTCTGCAAGGGCTGTACTCAGCATGATCTGTTGCAATTCCCAAGGCATATCCGGTTCTGTAGCCAGGCTTTCTAAACAAACTTGAATGGTGGATAATGGAGTGCGGAGTTCATGACCGGTAATGGCAATTAAGTTACTGCGGGTGCGGTCTAAGGCTTCTAATTGTTGGTTGAGTTCTTCTAAATTGGCAAAAGATTCGGCTTGAATCAGGGCTGCACCAATTTGAGTAGCGATCGCCTTCACTAAGTCTAACTCCCCTGGTTGCCATTCATGGGGAGGAAAATGGCAATCGTGTAACTCCACAATTCCCAATAGTCGCCCTTGGTATAATACAGGTTCGATCAACCAAGAACGCACGCTAAACTTCTTCACAATTGACGATAAGGCTGTTGATTTCTTTATTTTGGAGTCCCCCACGGTATCAGCTACACATACTCCCTCCTGTTGTCGTAGCACCTGCTGAAACAGGGGATTATTTTGTAACTCCCAACTTTGCCCCAGTACAGATGTAACATTAGAGTTCAAAAATTCATGTTCGATTATAGCTTTGGCATCTGTAGCTTGGGCGCGATAAATTAGACAACGACAGGCTTCTAGATGTTGTCCCAACTCCTGAGCCGCAACTTGGAGAATTTCTCGTGGATCAAGCGATCGCCTAATTGCTGTACTAATGGAATTTACCAACCGTTCTTTCCTGGCTTGATCCGCAATCGCACGGTAAGCTTTATGCAGCTTATACTGACTAGCTTGCAGATATGTCACCAACCTCTGCACAAAAGGATCGGTATCAATATAATCTACATATTCATGATTAGAAATAACTTTTAACTTGTTTGTTGATTCCTTAATATTTAACCGCTGCTTCACTTCATCAACTTTATCCGCTAAATCTGGCCGATAAATCTCAATTCTATCTAATAACAATTGAGCGGCTTTTAAGCATACCCCTCTTTCCGATGTCCAAATCCCCTCAAATCTTCGCGCTGTATCCATATCCAAACTAGGAATCATCTCTGGGATATATTGATTTTTGGCCAGAGAACCCAGGCTTTCTCGACAGATTAAGCAAGTAGCATAGTTATCAGCAATTACTAGCAAATGCCATTCTTGCGCTAAAGCATCATCAGGCTCAAAAGCGACCTTTTCATAATATTCTGAGCTATTAGCAAACTCTGTCTCTGGTGCAGATAATACATATATTTGATTACTTTTTTCTGCAAGTCGCTGATAACGATGAGCTTCTTGCCGGTAAAATCGCTCTTGCTGGAAACTAGCAATGATCAAAGGACTGTCTAAATTGGCTGCTAAAACCTGATCTTCCATTGCATGGGAGAGAGCGGTTAGTGAAGCCTTAAAATATAACTGAGGTCGCAGATGGGGGAGTGAGTTTAGTAAATCACTCAGCACGGAAGTGGAAATACTCATTAGTCATTAGTCATTAGTCAGTGGTCAGTGGTCATTAAACACATATTACCTATGATCTATTACCCTTATCTATTACCAGTCGCAAGAACATTTATCTATTTTTTTTAACCTCAATATAGGTTTGTTCGTACCTAATGTAGTCGGGGCAATGTATAAGCTTAACGAATTTGCTTGCATAACATAATTTGGCATTTTGGAAATTCATATCCTTATTTTAGATTAGCCTAAAAAGACTGTTTATATTTGTCTTCCGTAAATCTAGGAATCTAGTTTTTGGTAAAATTGCCAAAAATATTAAATTTTAGTTAAAAATCAAAAAATAGTCCCAATATAGGCTATTTAACTCTATAGCCTGTAATTATTGCCCAAAAAATTCTGTAAGTGCTTATCACTGAGATAAAATTTCCATCAATGCTAAAATTAGTCTCTGGCTTTATTTACAAAAGTTAATTTATTCAGGTCATCCCCATAATTCCCCCAGGTTAATAAAATGACAGATGCTCATATTCCGCAACTTGATAATTGTAGTTCCACAACCCTACTCAAATATTTTGAAAATTCCTGGGAACTGGAAGAAACCTTAATGAAGAGTTTGGTTAAAGAAGAAACATTTTATCTAAATCCCGATCCTTTAAGAAATAAATTAATTTTCTATCTTGGACATTCGGCTGTTTTTTATATCAACAAATTAATTCAGGTGGGATTAATAAAAAATCGGATTAATCCCCAATATGAAACCTTATTTGAAATAGGAGTTGATCCAGAAACACCAGCAGAACTAGAGGTAGCCATTCAAGGAGTCAACTGGCCTAATATCAAAAAAGTTTGGGAATATCGAAACAAAGCCAGAGCAGAAATTACCACAATCATTAATAAGACTCCTTTAGATTTACCCATTCATCAACAGCATCCTATTTGGGCTTTATTAATGGGAATAGAACATAGTCGTATTCATGTCGAAACCTCTTCCATGCTGCTGCGTCAATTACCCGTTGAGAACTTAAAACGTCCCCAAGGACGGAATTATGCACCGACTAATGGAGAAATTCCGCATCATCAAATGCGAGAAGTTCCTGGTGGTGTAGTAAAATTAGGAAAACGCCAAGATGATTTAACTTTTGGTTGGGATAGTGAATATGGTCATTTAGAAGTTGAAGTAAAACCATTTTTAGCAAGTCAATATCTCATTACCAATGGAGAATTTTTAGAGTTTGTCCAAGACGGTGGTTATAATAATGTAAATTATTGGCATACTGAATCTTGGACATGGAAACAACTCTACAATATCCAATATCCCAAATTCTGGATACACCAAGAAAATAACTATCGCTATCGTGCTACATTTGATGAACTAGATTTACCTTTAGATTGGCCTGTAGAAGTTAACCATTATGAAGCCATGGCATTTTGTCGGTGGAAAGGTAAAAATACTCGGTTAATGACAGAAGCAGAATGGAATCAAGCTCTAAAAATATCTGAAGATTCCAGTTTAGCAAATAACTATAATCTTAACTTACAATTTATTTCTCCCACGCCTGTGGGAATGTTTTCAGAAAATCATCAATCTGGACTTTATGACTTACGGGGTAATGTCTGGGAATGGTTAGGGGAAACATTCAAACCCTTACCAGGATTTAAAACTCACCATCTTTATGAGGATCAATCTGCACCCTTTTTTGATGATAAACATTTTATGATGTTGGGTGGTTCTTGGGCAACGAATGGTACAATGGCTTTACCTTGTTATCGTAACTGGTTTCGTCCTTATTTTTATCAGCACGTCGGTTTTAGAGTTGCTGAAAGTTTGGATTAATAAAATCGAGATCCCCGACTTCTTTTTTTATTTTGTGAATAAATTATCAATTGATATCAGAAGTCGGGGATCTTATAATCACTCTAGAGGATTTAGAAAATGATTGCACAGCCTTTAACAGTTTTAGATCATCATTATCAAGAGTTAAGTATTGATGGCAAGGATGTTATTAAGGGGTTAACTGAAAAACTGAAAAGTTTACCTCCCAAATATTTTTATGATGATCCTGGTTCTCAATTATTTGAAAAAATTTGTGAGTTACCAGAATATTATCCGACTCGCACAGAAGCCTGGATTTTACAACAATATGCTGATGAAATTGCCGCAATTACAAATTGTTGTGACTTGATAGAATTAGGTAGTGGTAGTTCTACGAAAACTCAAGCTTTATTAACGGCTTATCAAAAAATTGCTAATTCTTGTAGATATCTTCCTATTGATGTTAGTGGGGGTATTCTGAAAACTAGTGTTTTACAGTTACAAGAAAAGTATCCTGATATTGCTATTCATGGGTTATTAGGAACTTATGAACAAGCTTTGGTTCATCTAGAATCGAATTATTTACAATCACGGATGTTGTTTTTTCTGGGAAGTTCGTTAGGGAATTTTAATCAGGAAGAATGTGATATTTTCTTAAATCAAGTTTCTCGAACCTTACAACCAGGAGATTACTTTCTGCTAGGGATTGATTTACAAAAGCCCCAGGATATTTTAGAAGCTGCTTATAATGATAGTCAGGAGGTGACTGCTGCTTTTAATTTAAATATGCTTTCTCATTTAAATTGGCGGTTTCAAGGTAACTTTGATATCAGTTTGTTTAAACATCAAGCGGTTTATAATCAAGTTGATCATCAAATTGAAATGTATTTACATTGCCAAAAAAGCCATTGGGTATCTTTAGAATTTTTGGATTTAAAGGTTAACTTTGAAGCAGGAGAAAGTATCCTTACAGAAATTTCTCGTAAGTTTAATTTAGCAACAATGGAAAAAAACTTGTCAGATAAAGGATTGAAAACTGTGAAAACTTGGACAGATGAAAAAGAGTGGTTTGGGTTGATTCTTTGTCAAGTTGTATAATTTAAAAAAAGCATAATTACTAACCATGAAACCAAATCCTATCCCCCCACAACCAGGTCAAGAATCAGTTTGGAACTACCCCCGTCCGGCAATTTTAGAAGATACTAACAAACATCTCAAGATAATTGTTAATGGGATGGTTTTGGCTCAAACACATCAAGCTAAAAGAGTCTTAGAAACAAGTCATCCTCCAGGTTATTATATTCCGGCTGAAGATATTCAGTTAGAACATTTAATAGAGACACCTAGAAAAACTTGGTGTGAATGGAAAGGTTGGTGTCAATATTATGATATTTCCGTAGGAGATAAATACATAAATAATGGTGCTTGGCGATATATTCAACCTAGTCCTAATTTTGAATCAATTCAAGAATATTACAGTTTTTATCCTAGTTTAATGGATGCTTGCTATGTGAATGATGAATTAGTTAAAGCGCAAACAGGTGATTTTTACGGAGGGTGGATTACTTCTGATATTGTTGGACCATTTAAAGGTGAACCAGGAACTATGTGGTGGTAAATAAGGAAAATTTCAGTTATCAAAATTGATAGTTTGACAATTCATGAACATCATGTAGAAATTATCTATATATTTCTCCTGAATATATAGATAATTTCTAGTCTGCTGAGGTACAAAATTATCTGGAGAATCAAATATCTGAAAATTATAATTGTTGAGATATTAACCACTCACTGACAACTTTTTCCACCGGTTGAGATTGATTATCTACTTGATAATTCATCTTTTGGATTGCAGTTGTAGAAACTTTACCTCCTAATTGATTAATGGTATCTGTTAATTCTGGATATTTTCGGATAATTTCTTGATTAAAAATAGGTATGGCTTGATAAGGTGGAAAGTATTTTTTATCATCTTCTAAAATCACTAAGTTTAAAACTGGAATTAAACCATCTGTAGAATTTGCAGCAATAAAATCTACTTGTTTTTCTTTTAATGCTTGATACATTAATCCTAATTCCATTTGTTTAATATTGGCAAATTTTAAGTTGTAGGTTTTAGATAATCCTGGATAACCATCTGCACGTTCTAAAAATTCATATCCAAATCCTGCTTTCATCTGTGGACTATATTTACAAGCTTCAGAAAGGCTTTTAATTTGCCATTTTTTAGCATCTTCACCGCGTATAATCATGGCAAAGGTATTCTCAAATCCTAAAGGCTTCATCACTGCTAATTTCAATTTCTGATCATAGTATTCTTTGACTTTTTTATAAACGCTTTCAGGATCACTAATTGGTTTTTCTTTTAGAATAGTCGTAAATGAAGTTCCTGTATATTCTACATACCCGGCAATTTTTCCCGCTTTTACTGCTTCATGAGCAATAAATGTTCCTCCTAAGTTAAAACGACGATCTACTTTTAATTTGGTATGATTTTCTATGTGTTGTGCTAATAGTTCTCCTAAAATTACTTGTTCTGTGAAATTTTTAGAACCGATAATAATTTTTGCTGGTACTTGTTGATAGTTAAAAGCTATTAATCCTGCGATAATTAAGGTGATTATTCCCAAAACAATACCTATTTGCTGATTAAATTTACCTTTGTTTGCTATTTGTTTCGTAAGGTTTTTTTCTAATAATTCTAAACCGAAATCTGCACTCAAAGCAATTACAGCAGCGGGGACTGCTCCGGCTAAAATTAATTCATTATTAACTGTGGAAATACCACGAAAAATAAATACTCCTAAACCACCACCACCAATAGCAGCAGCAATTGTCGCAATCCCTACGGATATAACGGTGGCTACTCTTACCCCTGCTAAAATGACTGGTAAAGCTAGGGGAATTTCTACTTGCAATAGTAATTGTTGATCTGTCATTCCCATGCCTATCCCGGCTTCTTTAATGGCGGGATTGATGCTATTAATGCCAATATATGTATTACGAATTATGGGAAGTAAAGCATAAAGAGTTAACGCAAATATGGCGGGAGTTTTACCAATTCCTCCCAGAAAAGGTACGGAAATTAAAAAGCCGAAGATGGCTAAACTAGGGATGGTTTGAATGGCGTTTGCTAAACCAAGAATGGGGGAAGCTAATTTTGATTGACGAGTGATCAGAATGCCTACAGGAAGACCAATAGAAATGGCGATCGCTAGGGATATAATGACTAATATTAAATGTTCTCCACTGTGGACAATTATTTCTGTACCGTATTGAAATAAAAACATAACTTTTGTATTTTTTATCTAATTTTAATTAAGTTCTTCCCAACTGTTACCAATATTTAAACAAGCTAAAAATGCTTTTGCTTCTGGATGTTGAGATTGGAGAAATTCTCTTCTTGTTCCTAATACGACTAAATTTCCTTCACACATTAAACCAATTCTTGTGGCTAAAAAGAAGGCTTCTTGAATATCATGGGTGACAAATATCACGGTTTTTCCTAATTGTTGTTGTAAATATTGAAATTGTTGTTGTAATTCTAAACGGGTAATTGGGTCAAGTGCGCCAAAAGGTTCATCCATTAATAGTATAGGTGGATCTGCGGCTAAAGCTCTAGCAACTCCCACTCGCTGACGTTGACCTCCTGATAATTCATGGGGATAACGTTGAGCAAATTTTTCTGGTTCTAATCCCACTAAGTTTAACATTTCATAAACTCTATTTTGAATTTTCTGTGGTGGCCATTTTTCTAAAGATGGGACGAGTCCGACATTTTCCGCGATGGTAAAATGAGGAAATAAACCTGTTTCTTGGATGACGTAACCTATCCGTCTTCTCAGTTTAATGGCATCCCAGTTAGTTGTAGGATGATTTTGGACTAAAACTTGTCCTTGGGTGGGAATAAGTAAATGATTAATTAATTTTAAAGTTGTGGTTTTTCCACTCCCACTGCGTCCTAATAAAATTAATGCTTCCCCTTGATAAATGCTCAGATTTAAGTTAGATAATAGGGGACGGTGATTAATGGCAAAACTGGTATTTTGAAACTCAACGGCAATTTCTGATGTTGTTGACATAATGGTTTCGTTAAACAAAATTAAGGTGGTCAGATCCCCGTCAGATCCCCGACTTCTTAGAGAAGTCGGGGATCTTATTTATGCTTATTTATTCAATATCAGTATGAAAACAAACAAAGGTGGTGAGTAGTTCTTATTCACCTCTTTCTACTTTTTTGAGATTTTATGCCTGAGTAAGTATTCTCTACCTCTAGCACCTCTCAATGTTTATGAAGGAATAAACCCTTGGAAAACAGCCAGTTTTCAGGCTTGACTTCTAATTAATAAGGTATACATTTATAGAAATTCATTGTCTTAGATTTAATTACTTTTGTTTTTTAAGAGTATTGATTTGAGCAAATTTACACCTGTATAGGTAACTCTGGCTAATGACACCGGATACATTGATGACTCCAGAAACAATTGTCCTCGACAACAGAACTTTTACTCCCGCAGACCAAAAAGAGATTTCCGAATGGCCTTGTGTTGTCAGTCAAAGACCACAGCCAACCATTACAGTTAAAGATGATGATTTATTCCTGGTGACAGATACCATGGGGAATATTTCCGATTGTTACCTTTATGGTAGCACTCCTAGTATGGGGATGTTTTGCCGTGATACCAGGTTTTTGAGTCGTTTGGAGTTACAGATTGAAGGGCGATCGCCTATACTACTGAGTAGTAACGCTGACAAGGGATTTGCCCTCTCGGTTTTATGTACCAATCCTGATTTAGAGAATCTTTTTAAGGCTGATACTGTGGGTATTCGTCGAGAACTGGTTCTCAATGGGGCATTATTTGAAGAAATAGAGGTTGCTAACTACAACACTACCAGCATTGTTTTTGAACTGAGTCTGAGTTTTGATGCTGATTTTGTGGATTTATTTGAGGTTAGAGGTCATCATCGCCAAAAACGGGGAAGACTTTTACATTTAAATGAATTAACATCTGATCATGTTGCACCCTCATCTCCTCAAACCCATAAAGAAGAATCTCTAACCCTTGCATATCAGGGCTTAGATGCTTCGATTATGGAGTCTCTAATTCAATTTCAGCATTTGCAACCAACTCGGTTTCACGGTTCTACGGCAGTTTGGCGCATAGAATTGGCATCTCATGAAACTAAGAAGTTAGGTTATCGGCTGAATATGTTCACTGACAATCAACCTAGCTCTACTATCAGTGCTGCCTCTACTTTAGCACAAGCAAAAGCTGCTGAATTAATGGAGGAGCAAAATTGGTTGCAGCAAATTACCCGGATTAGTTCAGATAAAAGTCTTTTTAATCGCGTCATTTCGCGGGCTGAACAAGATATATATTTGTTACTTCAGTCCTTTGGCAAACATAAAACTGTTTCTGCTGGAGTTCCTTGGTTTTCTACTTTGTTTGGTCGAGATTCTATCATTACCGCGTCCCAAACCTTGATGTTGAATTCCAAAATTGCCAAAGAAACCTTGATACTATTGGCAGAATATCAGGGTCAAACTGATAATATTTGGCGGGAAGAAGAACCTGGTAAGATTTTACATGAACTGCGGTTGGGAGAAATGGCGAGATGTCAAGAAATTCCCCATACACCCTACTACGGTACTGTGGATGCTACGCCGTTGTGGTTAATGTTGTATGCTGAATATTACAGTTGGACTCATGATCAAGAAACCTTGGAAGCACTGTGGCCAAATGCTTTAGCGGCTATGGGTTGGATTGATCGTCAACTTCAAGAAACTGGTTATCTCAGCTATGCACGCAAATCTAAAGGTGGTTTAATTAACCAAGGTTGGAAAGATTCTGGTGATTGTATTGTCAACCGCAAAGGAGAATTAGCCATTGGGCCAATTTCTCTGTGTGAGGTGCAAGCTTATGTCTATGCAGCGAAAAACCGCCTCGCAGAAATTGCCAAAATCCAACAACGTCCAGATTTAGAAGAACTTTGGCAAACAGAAGCGAGACAACTTAGGGCTAAATTTAACCAAGATTTTTGGTTAGAAGATCAAGATTTCTGTGCTTTGGCTTTAGATGGAGAAGGTAAACCAGTAGATAGTATTAGTTCTAATCCTGGCCAGTGTTTAAATTTGGGGATATTTACGTCTGCAAAAGCCTATAGTGTGGCAGAAAGACTGCGGGCTGCGGATATGTTTAATGGTTGGGGAATTAGAACTTTAAGTAGTTTGTCACCGGCTTATAATCCCATGGGTTATCATACTGGTTCAGTTTGGCCTCATGATAATTCTATGATAGCAATGGGATTGCGATCGCTCGGTTTAATTGATCAATCTCTCGAACTATTTCAAGGGTTATTCAACATGACCTCCCAGCAACCCTATCAACGTCCTCCAGAACTATTTTGCGGTTATGAAATGAACGGTGATAATGCTCCCGTCCAGTATCCCGTTGCTTGTACTCCCCAAGCCTGGGCTACAGGTAGTATTTTTCAACTATTGCAAATGATGGTGAATTTAGTCCCAGACGCACAGAATAATTGTTTGCGAATTATTGACCCAGCTTTACCAGAATCAATTAACAATTTATCTTTTCACAATTTGCGTGTTGGTGGCACGATTTTAGATTTAGAATTTGAACGAATTGGTAGCACTACCGCTTGTCGAGTTGCGAAAAAACGCGGTAATTTGCGCGTGGTGATTGAAGCTTAACTTAGCAAAGTTTGAGAATATTTTGTAGGGGTTTAGCATTGCTAAACCCCTACGTTTTAGTAATTAATAAAAAATCTCATGTAACTCCTGGTTTTGACATTTCAGGATAAAAATACAACTTTATCAAAAATTCACAGTAACGACTCTTCATAGGTTAATTCTACCGTCTTGGCAATTGCTGGCAATGTATTTCTCCGAATTTCTGCTATCATCGTAAGCAAGATTATCAAATTTACTTTGACATTATGATGACTTCAGAAACATTCAATTCAGTACCAGTAACCGTTTTAACTGGATATTTAGGTGCGGGTAAAACTACCCTATTAAATCATATTCTCACTTACGAACACGGTAAAAAAGTCGCCGTTATTGTTAACGAATTCGGAGAAGTAGGCATTGATAATCAATTGGTGATTGATGCAGATGAAGAAATATTTGAAATGAATAATGGCTGTATTTGTTGTACAGTTCGTGGTGATTTAATTCGCATCATTGGCAACTTAATGAAACGCCGAGACAAGTTTGATCATTTAGTCATTGAAACCACTGGATTAGCTGATCCTGCACCTGTAATTCAAACGTTTTTTGTAGATGAAGATCTACAAGATCAATTATCATTAGATGCAGTTGTCACAGTTGTTGATGCTAAACATATTTGGCAACATTGGGAAGCGGACGAAGCCCAAGAACAAATTGCTTTTGCTGACGTGATTTTATTGAACAAAACTGATTTGGTAACACCAGAAGTTTTAGATGAATTAGAAACCCGGATTCGGTCAATGAATGCAATGGCAAAAATTCACCGCACCCATAATTCCGAATTAGCAATGTCAGCTTTATTAGGAATTCAAGCATTTAATTTAGATCAGGCTTTAGAAATTGATCCTAATTTTTTAGGAGAAGATGCTCATGTCCATGATGAAAGCGTCTCTTCTGTAGCTATAGTCGCAGCAGGTTCTGTAAATGGTGAAAAAATCAATGCCTGGATGTCAGAATTACTCAGAACACAAGGAACAGATATCTTCAGAATGAAAGGGATTTTAAATATTGAAGGTGAGGATACTCGTTTTGTTTTCCAAGGAGTACACATGATATTTGAAGGTAAAGCAGATAGACCTTGGAAAGTAAATGAAACTCGTAAAAATGAACTTGTATTTATTGGTAGAAATTTAGATGAAGCTAAATTAAAAGAAGACTTTTTTGCTTGTATGAGTTAAATAAACTAATTAGATCCCCGACTTCTTCAAGAAGTAAGGGATCTGGAAATCTGTAAATAAAATATCAAAACTATGAACCTAACAACCAGCAAATCTCCAGAATTTACAAAACATTATTCCACAAAACTTGCAGATTATGTCACCGCTTTGGCTTGGTCTTCTCAAGGAGAAATACTAGCAGCTAGTTCGGCGGCTGGAGAAGTTGTTTTATGGGAAAATGGCGAATTAACAACCTTACAAACTGCTACAGATAAAGCAGTAAATTGTCTGGCTTTTTCCCATGATGGCAAATATTTAGCCATTGGTGGACAAGATGGAAAAGTAAAAATTTGGTGTGAAAATCAATTAATTAGCACTTTAGAAAATGCGCCTGTTTGGGTTGATCAATTAGCATGGAGTCCTACTCATAATCAACTAGCTTTTAGTTTAGGGCGTTATGTGCAAATTTGGGATGCAGATACATTAGAAGTTATTGCTACTCTCAATTTTAATGATTCCTCAATTTTGGGAATTGATTGGCGCAAAGATGGCAAATATTTAGCTATTAACGGTTATAAAGGCGTAAAAATTTGGTCTACTCAAGATTGGGATGAAGAACCATTTATGCTTTCCATGTCTACCGTCAGTACAGCAATGGCTTGGTCTGGTGATGGCGAATATTTAGCATCTGGAAATATGGATCGGACTCTGACTGTTTTACAATGGGAAAACCCTGATCCTTGGGTCATGCGTGGCTTTCCAGGAAAAATTCGTCACTTAGCATGGTCAGAACTAAAAGCCCCCACAGGTGCGCCAATTTTGGCTGTTTCCAGCGTTGAAGGCATAGTTTTATGGGAGAAGTCGGTAGATGAATCTGTGGGTTGGGAAGCGCAGGTATTAACCAATCATGTAGATATTATTAATGCAATATCTTTTGCACCCCAAAGCTTTATTCTCGCTTCTGCTGGTGCTGATGGTTGGCTATGTTTATGGGATGAAAATAAAGAAGTTTCACAGATTTTTACCGATACAGAAGCAGGTTTTTCTACTCTATCTTGGCATCCCCAAGGACAATTTTTAGCCGCAGGTGGTGAACAAGGTGAATTAATTATTTGGTCAACTTCTTTGGGGAATTAAAAATTAAAAATACCTTGAAATTTGCTAAGGTGTTAATTAAGGTTTAATATTTTTGGATAGGTTGTTTGGAGATAATACAGCACTTCCCGGTGTTATGAGGTACATATCTAGCGGGCAAGATGCCCGCACTACAAGAGTTTCATGATTGATTCGACTTTGTACCTCATAAGAGCGGAAACCGCTGTAGTAAATTATCACACCAGCACAAGAACAAGAAATCCTGAATTTATGGGCATTAAATTTAACACCAAAACAAATAGCCCGAAAACTAGGTATCAAAGTATTAGAAGTTAATGCAACGATTCACAATCAAGCAGATTAGTAAAAGGAGAATTATTTTTTATGAGTCGGTTTTAACCGACTTTTGCTTTTAGACAGGGAATTTATTCCCTGGATATATTTGATGTTTAATTTTGTTACGCTATCTTATGCTATTTATACAAGATTCTTTTATACTAAAAGCATAACTATCGAGTAAATCAGAGTACATTAACCATGCAAGCATCAGAAACTAAGCTGCAAGAGATTATTGAAGGTAATAAACAGTATGTTGTTTCCTTGTTTCAGAGAGCCTACAGTTGGAAAAAATCTCAGTGGGAATCTCTATGGAATGATATTTTAGAACTATATCATAGCGATAATCGTCGTCCTCATTTTATGGGTTCTATTGTCACTATGCCAACTTCTGCTATACCTGAAGGTGTAAGTAAATATTTATTAATTGATGGACAACAACGTTTAACTACTATTTTTATCCTGCTTTGTGCTTTGCGAGATAAAGCTAAAAATATTCATGATGAGTTAGCCGCAGAAATTCATAATACTATTATTGTTAATCCATATAAAAAAGGTTTAGACCATTATAAACTTCAACCTACCCAGGTAGATAGACAGTCTTTTCATAGTTTAATTAATGGTCAAGATTATGTAAATAATTCTGGTATTACTGAATGTTACTTATTTTTTGAAAAGAAGATTAGACAAAGTAATTTAGATTTTTCTGATCTCAAGAAAGTAATTTGTAGTTATTTATCTATTGTGAGCGTTGTTTTAAGTACAGAAGATAATCCTTATTTAGTCTTTGAAAGTCTCAATGCTAAAGGTGAACCTTTAACACAAGCAGATTTAATTCGTAATTATTTTTTCTTGAGAATTAATACGGAAAATCAAGACGGTGCTTATAATAAATATTGGCTACCAATGCAACAAACTTTAGATGTTAATTTAACAGAATTTATCAGACATTATTTAACCAGAGATGGCGTAGAAATTAAGAAAGATGAAGTTTATTTTCAGATTAAAGAAAGAATGATCAAAAGAGATGCTATTGATTATTTAAAAGATTTATATGAATTTTCGGAATATTATGCAAAACTTTTAGATCCACTAAAAGAGAATAATTTAAAAATTCGTCGTTGTTTGGAAAGAATCAACCGTTTAAAAGTAGCTACTGTTTATCCTTTTTTACTTAATTGTTATCATGATTATGAAAAAAATAAACTTTCAGAAGCAGATTTTATTGCTGTTTTGCAGATTTTAGAAAATTTCATTATTCGCCGATTTATTTGTAACGTCCAAACCAGGGGATTAAATAGGATATTTTCTGTACTGTATTCTCAAGTTAGCAAAGCAAGTAATTTAGCTCATGCTGATTTTGTGGAAAGATTAAAACTAGATTTACAAAATCGAGATTATCCCAAAGATACAGAATTTAAAGATAGATTATTGGATGTTAAACTATATGGTACTGGACGTACTTGTAAAGGTAAATTAATTTTAGAATCTATAGAAGAATCCTTCTATCATAAAGAACAAGTATCTTTTACTAATCTAACTATTGAACATATTATGCCACAAACTATAACTAAATGGTGGCAAGAACATTTAGGAGAAGAGGGCGACATAACTCATGATTTATTACTGCACTCGTTGGGTAATATAACTATTACAGCTTACAATGGTGAATTATATAATGCTGAATTTATCCAGAAAAAAGAAATATTGATCAATAGTCATTTGGAAATAAATAAATACTTTGAAAATCAAGAAACTTGGAAAAGAGAAGATATAGAAAAAAGGAGTTTATATTTAGCAGAAAAAGTTTTACAAATTTGGCCTTACTTTGGTAATGAAAATCTTATGAATTCTGCGAAAACTAAGGTAAGGGGTACAACTCCCAAACAACTAAAAATTTTTAGTAAGGAATATCCTGTCAAAAGTTGGCGGGATGTTTTAGAAAAAACTTTAAATGTGATCGCTGATTTAGATGCCGATAAATTTAAGGATGTTATGGAACAATTTCCCCGGTTCATTAGTAGAGATGAAAAAGATTTTCGGGATACGAGAAAATTAGAAAATGGGGTGTTTGTTAATGTCAACTTATCAGCTAGAGATATTAATGCTTTTTGTATAAAAGCTATCGAAACGGCAGAAATTTATCTAGAAGATTGGCAAATAGAAACCACAACTTAATTTATGTTAGGTATCATTTTCCAAAAACCTTATTTTCTTCTTTTGCTCCTTAGCACCTTTGCGTTAAAAATATGTAATTACCTACATTTTACACAAAGACCAGACAGATTTTAAAATAGTCTGTGTGTCCTTCTAAAATTTCCCCCGGATTACAATCATCTTCATAACGAGCTAGTTTGACAATTTCTTCAATCAGATTTTGCTTCTCTTCTTGATCCAAATGATCAAAACAATGCTCACGTTTCAAAATTGTAATCACTTCATTTAACATATAACTTCCGCTATGATTTGACATACAATTTACTCCTATTGAAAAACTGAGAATATCGCATTTATTGTATCATAGTACAAATATACTTGTAAATCCTGTAAACAATTTTTATAAATGTAATTTTAGATACCATGTATACGGTTAACCTAGCGATCGCGCACCGACAACCTTTAACTACAGTAAAATAAATTTTAAATACCAAGTCAAGTCAACTAATTTTTTTGATAAAAAAATATCCTTTTAATAAAAACTATAACAATGAGAATTATTGCTCGGAGTACCCTAAGAGAATATTGGCAAAAACATCCTGATATAGAACAGCCTTTAAAAGCATGGTTTGATGATGCTTCCCGTGCAAATTGGCAAAGTCCATCAGATATTAAAGAAGTTTATGCTAATGCCAGTATTATTGCCAATAACCGAGTAGTTTTTAATATTAAAGGTAATAATTATCGTTTAATTATCCATATTCGTTATGAAATTGGCATTATTTTTATTCGCTTTATTGGTACTCATCAAGAATATGACAAAATAGATGCTACTATTGTTTAAGGAGGCTTGATATTATGAACTTAAAACCCATTAGAACAGAATCAGATCATCAACAGGCATTAAAAGAAATCGAACAAATTTTTGATGCTGAACCTAATACACCAGAATATGAGAAATTAGATATTTTAACGACTTTAGTAGAAGTCTATGAACAACAAAATTATCCTATTGATCCTCCATCTCCTATCGCAGCTATATTATATTATTTAGAAAGTCGTAATCAAGGAGTTTCTACTTTTATTGAAAATTTAAAATATCATGGAGTTAGTGAAGAAATAATTAATATAGCTTTAAATGAAATGACTCACTGATTATTGATTATCATGTCATCAAATAATTGCAGTCAGAGGTAAATTAAATCTATGACCATAACTTATCAAATAGACTTCAATATCTGGCTTGAAGAAACAGCCAAATTATTACTAGAAAATTGCTGGACAGAAATAGATAAAGAACATTATCAAATCTTCCCAATATTTGGACATCGTTAAACCTGCATTTAGATCCCCGACTTCTTTGATAAATTATCATTATTTACAAAAGATTAAATTAAGAAGTCGGGGATCTTTAGCCTGATTGAATCACCCTAGAGAATTTGTGATAAAAATTTCCTGGTTCTCTCTTCTTTGGGATTAGTAAAAAAGGTGTCGGGGGTAGAGGATTCAACTAATAAACCGCTGTCCATTAGCACTACTCTATCAGCAACTTCTCGCGCAAATCCGACTTCATGGGTAACAACTACCATTGTCATTCCGTCATTAGCTAGGTTTCGCATTACGTCTAAAACTTCTCTCAC
The DNA here is from genome assembly GCF_001672255.1 of Anabaena sp. AL09. Taxonomy (NCBI): domain Bacteria; kingdom Bacillati; phylum Cyanobacteriota; class Cyanophyceae; order Nostocales; family Nostocaceae; genus Anabaena; species Anabaena sp. AL09. The sequence goes on along the minus strand of NZ_LJOQ01000005.1, from coordinate 22,471 downwards.
CATTTCTGGATCTAATGCTGATGTCGGTTCATCAAATAACATGATTTTCGGTTGCATTGCTAATGCACGCGCTATGGCTACTCGTTGTTGTTGTCCACCAGATAATTGTCCTGGATATTTTTGTGCTTGTGCTAAAATTCCCACTCTTTCTAATAATTGCATTGCTAATTCTTCGGCTTTAACTTTGGATATTTTGCGGACATATATTGGTGCTAAGGTGATATTTTCTAAAACTGTTAAATGGGGAAATAAATTAAATTGCTGAAATACCATTCCCACTTCTCGACGAATTGTTTCAATATTTCTTAAATCATGACTGAGGGTAATTCCGTCAATGGTAATAGTTCCTTGTTGATATTCTTCTAAGGCGTTGAATGTTCTAATAAAGGTTGATTTTCCCGAACCAGATGGTCCCATTAAAACAACCACTTCTCCTCGTTCTACGGTTAAACTTACACCTTGAAGGGCATGGAATTTACCATACCATTTGTGAACATCTTTAGCAATAATTATCGGTTTTGATTCTGTCATATATTCCTTTTGTGTAGTTTAAGATTTAAATAGATATTTAGGAATGTTGGGTTTCCTTGCGTCAACCCAACCTACGATGTTAATTGTTTTTCTAGGTTTTTAGCAGCTAAGGACATTGAATAACAAAATACCCAATAAATCAACCCGATAAATAAATATACTTCTGCATATCTTCCTAAAAATTGCGGTTGTGCTAATATAGAACGTGCTATTCCTGTTAATTCTACTAATCCCACTAATGATAAAAGGGAAGTATCTTTAAATAAGCCAATAAATTGACCAACAATTGCGGGAATAACTGCGCGTAAGGCTTGGGGTAATATGACTAATATGAGTAATAAAGGTGTATTTAATCCTAGTGCTTTTCCTGCTTCTATTTGTCCTCTGGGAATTGCTTGTAGTCCTCCGCGCACATTTTCAGCCATGTATGCTGCACTAAATAATATTAGTCCCACAATACCTCTGAGTAAACGATCTAAACGTAAATCTGCTGGTAAGAATAAGGGTAACATAACTTGGGCTAAAAATAGAATCCCAATTAAGGGTAATCCTCTAACAATTTCAATATAAAGAATAGAAAACCACCGCACTACAGGTAAATTGCTGGTTCTTCCTAATGCGAGTAAAACTCCTATCGGAAAGGAAAGGAAAATACTAATTATTGCCATTAATAGGGTAAGTAATAACCCATTCCATAGGTTTGTAGATACAGGTTGCAATCCTAAACCACCACCAATTAACCAGATAATTATGAAAGAAGATGATAACCAGATTAGTGAAAGCCAAGGTGTGATGATTTTAGTAAAATTTTGACCAATTATCAAACCTGCAAATATTGAACCCGTAATTAATAATAACCATAAACGGCTTGTTAATGGTATGGGGAAAATAAACAGTGAAATCCCCATAATCACAACAGCAATCAAAGAATTGCGGTTTGTGAATATTGCTTTTTTGGTAAATGCACCCCCAGTAATTGCAGTTAAAGTTGTAGATATTCCTAATACAATCCAAATTCGCCAATATAAACTTTGGGGAAATCTTCCTACTAAAAATAAGTGTAAATTAACTTGGATTACTTGCCATTGTGCTTTAGTAATTAACCAAATTGCAAATCCTTGAACTAACCAAAATAGAAAGATAAAACAAACAACAGTTAATAGACTATTGTACCAATTATTAAAGAGATTTTTTCTTAACCAAGTTAGTTTAATCATCATAAAAATGTCAGTCTAAATTAAGGTAAAAATATGCGATTAAATGGTTGTTTTCGATAGCGACGATAAATATTAAAGTCTTTGTCTAGAGTGGCAATGGCAGAAATGTTTAATCTTTCAGAAATGGCGATAAGTGATAAATCGGTAAAATCTGCTGGTAAATCTTGATAAATTGTGTTAAGTTCTTGGATTCTTTGATAGTCTGATGGCAATAAATGTTCGCATAAGAAAACTCTTATTGATAAAGCAGATAAGAATTCGTTCTGCACTTTTGTATTTGGCGCAAGTAACCACATCACTTCTGTAACACAGGCAATTGTTGTGATGAGTTGACTAGTACAAGTGCTAAAAAAGCTAACAACTTGTTGGTGATACTTATCTTTACGATCATAGAAGGCAACAAGAATTCCAGTATCAATTAAAATCAGGGGATAATTATTCATGAGTTCTTGTTTGATGTCTTGCTTGAATTCTGTCAGCGATCGCATTTTTGCGTACATCTCTATCCGACAAATCTCCTGATCCTTCTAGTAAAAATTTGGGATAACCACCCATTCGTTCTAAAACTGTTTTAGCCGAAGTTGGATAATTGTTAACAGGTGTTTCCAATGATGAGATAAATTGTAAGACAAGTGGGATTTGTTGATCACTAAGGTTAGCGATCGCTTGTAAGAGTTCTTGGTGTGGATTGGTGGAGTACATGGTGATTCATTTGTGTCGTGATGATTACAATTTTAGCAAATGTAGCGCTCTTTGGGAATTGGGGAGTAGGATAATCACACAATGATACTCAGGAAATTTAGTAGTTGTCATAAATGTGCAAATAGAATTATTAATAGTATAGTAAAATAAATACACTGAGATCAAGGATTAAATAATGCTTTCTGTTGAATGGGAATCAAGGCAATTATTAGAAGGAGTGAATCTTACTGAATTGTCAAAGTATCGACTTTCAGGTGTTTATATCATTTGGTATGAAGGAATAGAAGAAAGGGTAGTGCGTATAGGACAAGGTATAATTTTAGACTGATTGTCTGTACATCGGCATACTCAAGAGATTATGTCTTATAAAGAATTTGGTGAATTGTTCGTAACTTGGACTATTGTCGAACCGAAACTCCAAAATGGTATTGAAAATTATCTTGGATATACACTTAAACCTTTAGTTGCAGAAAGGTTTCCTGATGTAGTTCCTATTCCTGTTAATTTACCACTTTATTTAACGCATCTATCACAATAGCAGAGCAATCACACTTAAATCCTAATATTTGAAGTCCAAATTTCTATGTTAAAAAAACAAACAAGCTGGCGAAAATATGAAGAATATACAAGTAGTATTCTTAACGATGAAGTAGTTAAAAAATATTTACAAAAACACCTGAGCTTAAAAGATTTTAAAATTCAACCTAAAGAAAAATTGCCTGGTAAATCTGGTACAAATTGGCAAGTAGACGCTTATGGTGATGACATCAATGAACAGCGTATTTTGGTTGAATGTAAACACTACAAACGCAAAAAATCTGAAAAAGGTGCAGCATTAGAACAAAATATAATAGCTGCATTTGCTTATATAATTAAAGATGTGGGAGCAAGTAGAGGAATAATCGTAACTACACAAGGATTACAAGAAGGGGCTAGTAAAGTAGCTAAGTATGAAGGTATAGAATTATTGCAATTAGACTATAATTCAACAGACAAAAACTTTGTTATTCGTTCTCCTGAAAATAATCAGGCTGTTGCTGTATTTACTGAAGAATTTGGTAGTATAAGTGCTGCTCAACTATATTCATCATATACTAAGCATCCTGTAGAATAAGCACTATAAAAGTTTATACAGTTTTGTTGTGTAGTTGGTTTAAACAATCTGTATAATAGCGAAATATCGGTTAATGCAATCTATGGGGCTGGAGGGATAAATGGTTGAATGGAGTATTAGAAGATACAAATTATCCGATTTTAATTTGGATAAATTTTACTCCGCTATTAATGCCTGGGCTAAACAACGTGGATGTGGGATTACTTATTTCCATGCTCCTCCAGCAAGTCTTCTGGCTTATACAGAAACTTTGGCAGCAGCTATCTCTGGAACTACATCTAAAAGATTAATACCAAAAGTAGAAGTAAACTTTTTTATTGCTTCTCCTGGTCAATTGGCGATATTGCAGACTTTTTCATCTTTCAGTATCTGCTATCAAGTTGATTCCATTTTGTATGCTGCAACAACAAATAACCTTCCGATAGAGTGTAGTGAATTGTTGAATAATTTTTTAGCACCTTGGGTATTAAGTCAATGTGGAATAGTTATTGATCAACAATCTCTAGTATTGAATAGCAGCCGATGGATTTGCTTATCTGACCATGTTAGAAACTTGGAGAAAAAAACACATAGTAGCGGTAAATATTCTGAGCCAGTAGATAAACAGAATATCCAAAATGTCAAGGTTTGTCTTGATTCAGATTTTGAAAGGATTCGGACAAGTGCTGAGACGATATTTGTACCTCTCAATGTCAAAATTACGGTCAGACGATCTCGTACAATTGAACATACATTAGATATTACTTTGCGTAATTTAAAAGGCGAAAATCTGAATTTAGGATTTAAGGATATTCTTGGAGCTTCAATACTCACTGAAGTAGAAAGGCAAAGAGGGCGTAGTTATACAACAAGTGAAAAGTTAGAGTACGAAGTTGAGCTTAGTGGTGACAATGCTTGTGAATACAGCTTGATCTGGACAGATGTATGGTGTACAGGAACTATTAAATTTACTACAAATGCAATAACTCAAGTATTGCCCTTTCGCTTTCGAGAACGTTCAGAACTTGAAGTTATACTTTTGAAGACTTAGCATGATAATCCTCTTTTTCTTTTAGTGTAGCTGCTTGATTGGCAATTTTGGCTTTTCTTTCTGAGGAGAAATCTTTAGTAAGTTGGCTAAACTTCTGATGTTCTGTCATATTGAACCAGCCATTTTTGAGTCAATTCAGAATCGGAAGTAGCTACATCTGCGCTTAAACTCATCTTTCCTTAATCTGCACAGAACGATTAAATAAATTCATGGTGAAAGAAATTATCAAACTCAAAGTCAGATAGGTAATCATAATTAACAGCATTACTTCTACAGCTTTCCCAGTTTGGTTAAAAGTGGTAGAAGCAACAAAATAAATATCAGGATAACCGATAGCGATCGCTAAACTGGAATTTTTTGTTAAATTTAGATATTGACTGGTTAATGGTGGAAAAATCACCCGCAAAGCTTGGGGAAAAATCACCAACCGCATTGCTAAACTTGGGTTTAACCCCAGAGATTTCGCTGCTTCTAGTTGTCCTTTCGGGACTGATTGAATTCCCCCGCGCACAATTTCCGCAATAAACGCACCTGTGTAAAAAGTTAACCCCAATAATAAACTAGAAAATTCTGGAGATAAGGTAAACCAAGGAAGTTGAATCCCGTTTTGACTAAAGTTAACAAAACCCAATAAGGAAAGTTTATTTTCAGCTTTGGGAAAACTCAAGAAAACTGCAAAATACCAAAATAGCAATTGCAATAATAATGGAGTATTCCGAAAAACTTCTACATAAACTAGACTAATTTTCCTCACTAACCAATTATCTGATAATCGCGCAATTCCCGCAGTAATTCCCACAATTGTGGTGAGAAAAATTCCCATTATTGCTATTCTTAGAGAATTAACTAATCCTACTAATAAAGCATAATTATAAGCATCCGTTGGTTGATAATTAATGAGAGTTTCACCAATATCAAAAGATGCTTGTTGCTTGAGAAAATTAAATCCAAATTGAATTCCTAATTGCTGTAAATTTCGTCTGACATTCCCCCACAAGATAATAACTATAACTACTGCTAAAAATACAAAAATTAGCTGGATAGCATTTTGCCAAAAGCGATTATCACGCCATAAAGGAGGTTTTGAATTGGTCATTAGTTAGTTGTCAGTTGTTAGTTGTTAGTAGGGGCGAAGCATTTGGAAGATAAATTGTCGGTCATTGCCAAAAATAGTTCTCCAAATGCTTCGCCCGTACAGTTGTCAGTTGTTAGTTGTTAGTTGTCAGTTGTCAGTTGTCAGTTATTAATAGTAATAAAGTTCTTTTGCTTCCTTAGCGGAAAGGTGGAGAATAGAGTAATCCTCCTTTTGAGGAAATTTGATTTTGTCCGCGTGGGAGATTTAGTTTTGTCTTTGTTCCCAAATTGCGATCATAAATTTCGCCATAATTACCAACGTGCTTGATAATTTTGGCAGCAAAATCCTTTGTTAAACCAATTCCTTCTCCGAGATTTCCTTCTGTTCCTAAAAAACGTTTAATATCGGGATCTTTACTATTAGTAAACTCTGCTAAATTTTGAGAATTAATTCCCAATTCTTCTGCTTTCACCAAAGCATAAACAGTCCATTTGAGTATATCACTCCACTTACTGTCACCCTTAGCAACTGCTGGCGCTAGAGGTTCAGAAGAAAGAACATCATCTAAAATGATATTATCTTCTGGTTTAGGCAAGGTTGTCCGTCGAGAAACCAAAGCGGAACGGTCTGTAGTTACAGCATCACAACGTCCTTCAGCATAAGTACCAAAGGTAATATTCACATCTTCAAAAACAACGGGTTTATAAGTAATTCCCTGTTTCCGCATTTGGTCTGCTAAATTTTGTTCAGTAGTAGTTCCAGTTTGCACACAAATGGCTTTGTCTTTCAGGTCTTTGATAGATTTAATATTGCTATTTTTACGCACCATGACAGCTTGACCATCGTAAAATACCACAGGTGCGAAATCTAAACCTTGGGAAGTTGCACGGCTAAAAGTCCAGCTAGTATTGCGACTGAGAATATCTACTTCTCCAGTTTGTAAAGCGGTAAATCGTTCTTTCGCGTTGAGATTGCGATATTCTACCGCGTCTGGATTGTCAAATACTGCTGCTGCAACAGCCCGACAAATATCAACGTCAATGCCGCTATATTTGCCGTCAGTGCTGACAAAACTAAATCCTGGTAGTTCCCCGCTAACACCACAAATAAGCTGTCCACGGCTTTTAATGCGATTCCAGAGAACGCGAGTAACTTGTCCTTGGGGAGTGCTAACGGGATTTTGTGTATTATTTTGTGGTTGATCATTACAGGCGCTCAGAATTAGGATTAAAGGGGCGATCGCTAAAGGCATCCCTATCCCCTGTAAAATGACAGATAATTTACTAAATTTCATAATTGTTTTTTCTCAAGAATCTTCTTTATAATTGAAACATTTATTGATACTCGTGGCAAATATATCCTCTTAGGAGTATGACTAACGGCACTCCAGCTATTAAACTGGATTTCTGTAGATGAGATTTAATTACAAGAAAACCTCTTAATTAAGAATATGCTAAATTTTCTCAACTCTCTTCTCGGTCGCCATCCAGAGCAAATCAAAGCCAATGTAGAAATTTACACTTGGCAAACTTGCCCCTACTGCATCCGCGCCAAAATGCTACTATGGTGGAAAGGTGTTAATTTCACCGAGTACAAAATTGATGGCGACGAAACAGCCAGATCAAATATGGCAGAACGCGCCGACGGCCGCCGTAGCGTCCCCCAAATTTTTATTAATAATCAACATATTGGTGGTTGTGATGACCTGTATCAATTAGATGCAAAAGCTCAACTTGACCTTCTGTTATTTGAGGTTGCGGGTAATGGGTAATGGGTAATTGGTAATTGGTAATTGGTAATTTCCTTCTTCCTCCTTCCTCCTTCCTCCTTCTACTGAACTCCTGACTCCTGACTCCTGACTCCTGACTCCTGACTTCTGACTCCTGACTCCTGACTCCTTCCCCCAATGCTTGAACACCCAGAATATTTACAACATCGAAAATGGATGAATCACGCCCTGGAATTGGCACGGGTGGCGGGTGATGCTGGTGAAGTTCCTGTGGGGGCTGTAATTGTTGACATAGATAATAAATTGGTTGCTGTGGGTGAAAATCGCAAAGAACGGGATCAAGATCCGACTGCACACGCAGAAATTATGGCGATTCGGGCTGCTAGTCAAGTTTTACAAAGTTGGCGCTTGCATCAATGCACTTTATATGTCACTCTAGAACCCTGTCCGATGTGTGCCGGTGCTATAGTTCATGCCCGATTGGGAAAATTGATCTATGGCGTGGACGATACCAAAACTGGCGCAATTCGTACTGTTATTAACATCCCTGATCATCCAGCCTCTAATCACCGTCTGAAAGTGCTAGGAGGTATTCTAGAATCAGACTGTCGAGAACAATTACAAAATTGGTTTGCTACCCAACGTCAACAAAAATAACAGACACAGATAAAACTGTCCAAATGGGAAAATACAAGTTACCCAAGAAAATCTACGGTGGACATAATCAAGTGTGTGTCATCTTCTATTCGCCAAAAAATCAGCCACCGTTATGATCAAATCATACTTTGCTTCTACCAACCGCCATTCTCAAACTAAAAATACGCCTGTAAATCCTCACCTCGACTCCGCTCGGCGACCTTCGGTGCTTCAGAATACCTCGCGGGTTTCGCCTTGGTTAATCCGTGTTGCTTATCTTCTAGGACGCTGCATGATTTTGCCATCTTTCTTTGGGCATATTAAGGTGACTGGAAGAGAAAATATTCCTAAAAGTGGACCAGTAATTCTTGCACCTACCCATCGTTCCCGGTGGGATTCCTTGGTTTTGCCCTATGCTACTGGTCGTTGTGTGACGGGTAGAGATATGCGATTTATGGTAACGAGTAATGAATGTCAGGGGTTGCAAGGTTGGTTGGTGCTGCGAATGGGGGGTTTTCCTGTAAATATTGAACGTCCGGCGATCGCAACTCTCCGGCATACGGTAGAGTTAATGCAGCAGGGGGAAATGTTAGTTATTTATCCCGAAGGTGGTATTCATCGTGATGGTCAAGTTCATCCCCTAAAGCCGGGAATCGCTCGTTTAGCTGTGACTGCTGAATCTACCTATCCAGGATTAGATATTAAAGTTATTCCTGTCGGTATCCATTACAGTGAACCCTATCCTCATTGGGGTACTGATGTGAGTATTCATATTGGTGAACCTATCAAAGCCGCAGATTATATGAATGGAAATTTAAAACAAGAAGCCAAAAGGCTGACAGCAGATTTAACCCATAAATTAAAACAATTAAGTCATCAAGAAGTAGAAATTAGCGATCGCATTTTTGCAGAAATTCATAATTGAGAGGAGTCAGGAGTCAGGAGGAAGAAGAAGAAAGAAGAAGAAAGAAGAAGAAAGAAAATTCCTCTCCCTGTTCCCTGTTCCCTGTTCCCTTACTTCCCGTGTCCAATTACCAATTCCCAGTTATTAAGTTTGCCCACGTCTAGGGCTGCATAGTCAATAACTTGTAATTGCCAGTTACCTTTTGCGGGTAAAGAAAGTAATTGTTTAAGGGCAGGATGCGATCGCACTGTGTAAGTATTTTGTAATTGATTACGACGACCTAATGTACGACTTTGTAATAAAATCCGCTGATTATTAGGAGCAATTAAATAAACTTCTAAATCTCCTAAAAAATCATGGATGATATTCACGGTAACTTGGATATCTGTGACATTGACAGCTTCATTAATAGCGATCGCACTTTTAATTCCCTGTCTATTATTATCAGGAATATTCACAACTTGAGAATTTTTGACCTGAATTTGTTTATTCGTAATTTTAGCAACCGCACCCATCTGCTGCGCTAGTCTCACAGCCTTAGCAGCATTAACTTTGCCATAACCAAACCATTGACTATGACCATTACTATTATAAGTACCCCCACGCACACCCAACTGAAGATCAGGGTTATTATCCACTATTTTATCAGCCGTATCTTGGAGAATCCGTTTAACTTGTTGAGCCGTTAAATCAGGATTAGCTGATAATACCAAAGCCGCTACTCCTGCCACAATGGGAGTAGAACTGGAAGTACCACCAAAGTTTTTAGTAAAATTTCCCGCATCATAACCAGCCGCACCTATTTGATCTGTTGTCAACACTCCCAATCCAAATAGAGAAGAAACAATTGCCGGTTGTGTATAAACAAAACCAGTTTCTTGAAACCACATTCCTGGAGGAGCATTATTACTGGGAGCGCAAACAGAAACATTACCTCCCCAATTACTATAAGCAGCCTTTTTATTTAAACTAGTAGACGCAGATACAGTAATCACATCAGGATGAACAGCAAAACCGCTTAACCAATTTGTCTTCCCTTGAACAATATTTTTCGGCCAATTCTGTTCATTTATAGTCCCATTAATGGGACGATTAGCATTTCCGGCTGCGAAAACAATCACACATCCTTTCCCCTTGCGTCCATTGGTAGCAGCCCGGTTAATAGCGGCTTTTTGCCGAATAGAAAGGGGAAAATAAACAGCAGAAGCTCCCCAACTACAAGAAATTACACTTGCGCCTTTTTCTATAGCCCAATTAAAAACATCCTCAATTGATTGATCATCTAAAAAGCCAGTAGTGCGAATTGGCATCATTGCACAGCCAGGAGCAACTCCCACAATTCCTGAACCATTTTCTTCAGCTACAGCTAATCCTGCACAAGCAGTCCCATGACTAGTTTCTTTTTCTCCAGGTAAGGGTAAAAAATCATTTTCTTTTAAATCTCTAGGAGCAACAATTTTACCTGTACCTTGAAAATCTGGATGTTTTAAATCAAAGGAATCATCTACTACAGCCACCACGATAGAACGCACACCACGAGTAGTATCCCAAGCTTGTTCTACGGAAATATGCGAACCAGCCACCAATTGATTACTACTATTATGATTGAGATACCATTGCTGGGAATAAAGAGAATCTTTGGGTTTATAATTGGGTTCTTGTTGAATGAGAATATTCGGTTCAGCCGCTAAAACTTCTGGCAATGTTTGTAAATAATTGGTAATTTTAACGGGATTTTGTGTGGATTGTTTACTAACAAGAAAAATGAATGTATTTGGTATGCCGAATACTGGTTGATCTTGAACTAAATTCAATGTACTGGTAATAGTATTAATTTTAGTATTATCTACCCAAGTAGCAAATTGAATTGTAATTTGGTCGCTGAGATAAACAAAAGTTCCCGGATTATTTTCCAGCGTATAAACATGACTCACAAAGTCTACGTTTTCATCATTGCGTAATTGAGACATGACTGCGTCTAACTGATTAGGAAAGACCGTATATAATTCTAGTTTCGCTTGAGGAATACTCCGCCGCCATACGCTACCAGGAATCTGTGATAATTTTTCATTGGGAAAATTAGCATTAGGACGGATAGTAAAACGATATAGCGTTTTTTCTAGCATTAACTCTTCACCACCCCGTTGTAAGGTCAGTGACTGGTTGTTATTTGCTACATCTGATTTAGGAAAATCCGCAGGATTAATATTATCACTCATAAGAATTGGGGATTGGTGGAATTAGCCAAATTGAAAAAACCTTGATTTGTCGGTTGGTTTGTGGAGCGTTTATGTTCCCACAGCAATGGGACAAAATCCAACGCATTTGTTGGGTTTCCTTGGGTCAACCCAACCTACAAAAAATGGCGAATATATTGTGAATATACAGCACTTCCCGGTGTTATGAGGTACATATCTAGCGGGCAAGATGCCCGCACTACAAGAGTACCGTTGTTTCGATCTGCTTGCAGCAGCGCTAGTTCCCTCCGGGACGCACTCGCGTTCGCTATCCGTGTCTTTACCCCTGAGAGTGTAAAATTACTTGTATAGGCATAAAAATTGTGCAGATTCAAAAGTATCTTTGTATAAGCATTCAAAACGAACAAAATTGTGCTTTTGTGCAAGTTGGTACAAAGTAGTTTGAGTTTCGGGGAAATCATAAGTAGATATATGATTTTCAATCATGGACATATCTTGAGACGAGAGTGCAGTCCAGTTTTGACGCATATTTTCTAAGTAGCGATTAACAAATTTTTCTCGGTCTTCCCCTTCTTTACAAACTATGTCAATCAAAACAAATACACCCTTGGGTTTCAAAAGATGGAATACTTGCTCAATAACTTTATCTTTTTGTGCCAAACTTAGATGATGTAAAACAAAGGAAGTCGTAACTATATCAAAGCTTTGTTTTCGGTTTTGAGCTAGTTCCTCAACAACTTTCGATATGTCGTCTTGAATAAAAGTTTGTTCACAGTTAATTTGTGCCATGTTGCCTTGGGCAATTTCCAAAGCAGCCGCAGATAAGTCAATTCCGGTATAGGAGGCAACGGTAGTATTTAATAAAGCTTGAACTAATGAACTAGCATCACCGCATCCAAGTTCAAGTAAGGAAAATGGTGCTGGCAAGTAATCAGTTAATAATTTATGCAAAACACCATAAATTTCTCGGTGTTCCATGCAATTATTGGCTAAGACTTTTTGATATATTTCCCAATTCTTCTTAAAGTAATTATCTGATTGAGTTTTGAGGGTATTCATGGAAGCATTCCCATAACTGACAGTATATTGAAAATAATAGCAGTATAAAGCGTTATCACTTAATTAACTTTTCTCCCACCTGCAATATTAGAGGTAATGGCTAGAAAATAGTTATTTTGTACTATATTTTGAATTCCAAAATCGGGGTTGTAACGTTTTGTTACGCAATCAACATTTATGAACCCACATTCCGCACTTCATTTTGTAATACATCAAGATTACCAATATCGGGCTAATAATGGTCAGATAGCGATTCCTAGGTCGCGCTTCGCGATCGCATTACCACCAGGAAAAATCAGGATTAATACTTAATAAAACTATCCTAATTTGGTAACATTTTTGAAGCATAAATATGTGACATTTTGAAGTGCGTAATGCCGATTATTATATATTTAAACATACCATAAATTAATCTTTTTCTTCTTGTTTAAGATTTACCAATGTCGGTTGTAATACTACTAAATGTAAATTATATCTAATATCTGCTTGCAAATAACGTTGTTGGAGTGGTTGCCATTCTTGCCATAATTGATAACGATTTGCGGCTAGTAGGGTCGTTAATCCACGTAATTGAGTATCCAGTTCTGATTTGAAGATATTCTCTAACCACTCATGTAAAACCATATTATCTTGAATCATTCCCAAGATTTCTTGGATGCTTTTAATATCATGAAGATGTGCAGTAAAAGATTCACCATATAATTCAGTAAATAACTCCATTTGGTAGCGGAGACCTTTGGCTTGTTTCCGTAAACTATGCAAAGTTTTACCTTCTATTTTCAGATGTTCTTCTAATTGCTTGGGTGTCCATTTTGTTTGCACTACTATTTCTGATTTAACAATTTTAGTCCCAATTAACCATCCTGGATGTAAGCAAAATTCACTAACTTCTGGTGAGAGTAAATCTGGTAGTACATGAGAAATTGGTACAAATGAGAAACTTCGATAACTAGGATTTTTTAACCAATTTTCAGCTTCATTTTTAAAAGATTTATAAACTTCATCTTTAAATATATTCTGCACATGAGAAACGGCAATTTCTCGTTGTTTATGCAATTCTTTAAAAGCGGTTTTTAGAGATTTTTGTTCTTTTTCAACTAGATGCGGTTTGTAATTCTTTTCCAGAATTTCTGCAAGCACATCTAAATCTCTGAGACCACCTAAAATTCTAGCAAGTTTACCAATATTTTTATCACTAACTAATTTTGGTAAAAATAAATATCTCTCGAATCTACTAACAGCAGTTCGTAAGCGCCGCATTCCCACACGCATTTGGTGGAGTGGTTCTGGATCTTCGTCTTTTTTAACTGCTTTTTCCCATTTTATGGCGTTTGTAAAATGTTTTTCAATGGCTTGATGTGCAGTTTCACCGAGGGTTTTGATTGGTGTTTCTGAGGGGATTTTCATTGTCAGAATTAGGATGTCCAGAATTGAAGGATGAACAGGATGAAACCAGGAATTTTATTACCAATATCCAGCCTCAAGTAGATAATTCACAACTTGAATTAATACTTAATTGTTGTTTAAAGATTAGTGGAAATAGCTTGTACGGGACAGGTAGGAATACATTGTTCACAGACTATGCAACGCGATCGCACAAAGGTGAGTTTATATGTCTCTGGATTAATAGCCAAGGCTTCAGTGGGACAAACTCCCGTACATAAACCACAGTGAACGCATACATCCTCATCAATGATAATTTCACCTAAACCCAGGGAAACATGAATATGTTGCGATCGCATCCATTCAATTGCTGCATCTAACTGATCAATGTCTCCCAATAATTCTACTACCAGTTTACCAATTTGGTTAGGCGCAACTTGGGCGCGAATAATATTCGCAGCGACATTAAAATCCTTTGCTAGTCGGTAGGTAACAGGCATTTGAATCGCCCGTTTGGGAAAGGTCAGGGTAACTCTTTTTTTCATTATGTTAGAAAACAGTAAACTAGATGATGAACTAAGTTAATAAGTCTTAATAAATTGATTATGAGTACCCAAGCCCCTGTAAATTCTAGTAACCGCATCAAAAACTTCTTAATTGCCATTGTAGCGATCGCTTTGGGAGTTGCCCTCTTCCTGGGACTTAAAACTGATTCTACCTCAGTTTCCCTGGCGGAATTGGGTAAAACTGCTATTCCCTTAGAAGTAGCCCTCAGCAACGGAAAACCTTCTCTAGTCGAGTTTTATGCCGATTGGTGTACAGTTTGTCAGAAAATGACTCCCGACATGGCCAAACTCAGAGAAAAGTACAATAACAACCTGAATTTTGTGATGTTGAATGTTGATAATACCAAATGGTTGCCAGAAATGCTCAAATATCGAGTAGATGGCATTCCCCACTTTGTATTTTTGGGTAAACAAGGAGAAACCATCGCTGAAACCATTGGTGATATTCCCCGCACCATTATGGCTAGTAATTTAGAAGCTTTAATTACTGGTTCTACTCTTCCCCATATTCAAGGTAATGGTAAAACTTCGCAATTTTCCGCCTCAGTCGCCACAGATGGAAATCAAGATGATCCTCGCAGTCATAGTAATCAAGTTGTAAATTAGATGATTGGGGATTAGCAATTGGGAATTGGTATTATTTAATTATTGACTAAAAAAGCATCAAATTTTTTCATGTCTTCCATAAATATAGCAATCCTATTTGATTTATCAAGGAAAGGAGGTTCAGATCCCCGACTTCTTGAAGAAGTCGGGGATCTTTGTATTCGTTCATAATCTATTAACTCTATTCACCAATTCTTCAAGCTTGATAAGTTCTTCAGCAATTTTTCTCCTCAATGCAATCATAGCTCTATTCCTTGAGAAATTGCAGGTAAAATATAAGCTTTAGCGTGTTGTGCTTCCATCAAATCAAGAGAAAAATCTTCAGCAATATCCAAAAGAACACCCACTGCTTTAAAATAATCTTTTTCTGGTAAACCCCAAACAGCTAAATCAATATCAGAACGCCAACTCATTTGTTGATAATCCAATAAAGAACCGAATAAGACAACTTTTTCTGCGCCAAATCTTTCTTTCAATATTTTGGCACATTGTCGCGCAATTTTTAAACCTTGTTTTTGGCGTTCCTGCATAGCAACTAGAAACTGAGGACGATTTTTTCTAGCCTCTAAAACCTCTTGGATAATTCGTTGTTTAGTAGCTTCATTAATGAGACTCATAGTTTCTCAAATATGGGAATTTTCTAAAATAATTATAACTTAAAGTTTCAGATCTCTGACTTCTTGAAGGAGTCAGGGATCTTTTTATTTCTGTCCTCAAAGTAAAATAGTGTATGATTATCTTTTTTCTCAAAATTTACTATGGCTACAATTAACGACAACTACCTGAAACTCAAAGCTGGTTATCTGTTTCCAGAAATTGCGCGTCGGGTAAATGCCTTTGCCCAAGCTAACCCTGATGCTAAAATTATCCGTCTGGGGATTGGTGATGTCACCGAACCCTTACCAGAAGCTTGTCGCACAGCCATGATTAAAGCTGTAGAAGATATGGGCGATCGCTCATCTTTCAAAGGATATGGCCCAGAACAAGGTTATAATTGGCTAAGGGAGAAAATCGCCACCCACGACTTTCAAGCGCGACGAGCAGCCATAGAAGCCGATGAAATCTTCATTTCCGACGGTTCTAAGTGCGATTCCGGCAACATTCTCGATATTTTTGGCAAAAATAACATCATCGCCGTTACAGACCCAGTGTACCCCGTTTACGTAGATACCAACGTCATGGCAGGTAACACCGGAGATGCTAATGAAAAAGGTGAATATGGTGGTTTAGTTTATTTACCTGTCACCGCTGAAAACAATTTTACCGCTGAAATTCCTAGCCAAAAAGTTGATTTAATTTATCTTTGCTTTCCTAATAATCCCACAGGTGCAACTGCTACGAAAGAACATTTGCAAGCATGGGTAAATTATGCTAAAGCTAACGGTTCAATTATCTTTTTTGATGCTGCTTATGAAGCATTTATTAAAGATCCTAGTTTACCTCATTCTATTTTTGAAATAGAAGGTGCTAGAGATTGTGCAATTGAATTTCGTTCTTTCTCTAAAAATGCCGGGTTTACTGGGACTCGTTGCGCTTTAACTGTTGTTCCCAAAACCCTCACAGCCAAAGCTGCTGATGGTTCTAATGTGGAACTTTGGAAACTCTGGAATCGTCGTCAATCTACCAAATTTAACGGCGTTTCTTATATTATTCAACGGGGTGCAGAAGCAGTTTATTCAGAAGCAGGGCAAGCACAAATCAAAGCTTTGGTAAACTTCTATTTAGACAATGCTAAAATCATTCGTGAAGAACTGACAAACGCTGGTTTAAATGTTTATGGTGGCGTAAATGCTCCTTACGTATGGGTGCAAACTCCTCATGGTTTATCTAGTTGGGAATTTTTCGATAAGTTATTAGAAACTGTGAATGTTGTGGGAACTCCCGGTTCTGGTTTTGGTGCTGCGGGTGAAGGTTATTTCCGCATTTCTGCCTTTAATAGTCGGGAAAATGTGGAAGAAGCCATGAAACGGATTACCGCTAAGTTTAAGGTGTAGAATATTGTGGTGGGTAATTCCCACCCTAAATAAATTATGATTAAGTTAGCCGTGATTCAGTGTTAACGGTATAATTCAAATATGTAATGTTTCTCAAGGAAGAAAATTCACATGAAGTTACTACAAGTTCAAGTACCCGATTTCCGAGTTTTGAAAGATGTTGATATTAAGTTTGATAGAAGGTTTGTCCCTAATATCTTTCCTTTAGGAAGTCTCAATGGAGGTGGCAAAAGTACACTTTTACAATTAGTTTTTGTGTTATTACATTGCTGCACAAATCCAGGAAGAAAAGTTTTTATAAAGAATTTACTACATGGCTTTACACTTAATGATGATTCTAGTGATAGAGTATTAGCTATTATCAAGATTTGGGATGGTGAAAAAGAAGTTGAAATTAAATTTCTAGTTTGTCATAACACTTATATTGAAAATATCTTAAAACAAGATCATGAATACAAAAATAGTGAGGACTGGAAATTATCTAATTTTCAAGAACTAGAGAATATCACTAAGAAGATTTCTAAAACAGAACAAGATATTGAACAACTAGAAAAAGCAATTAATAAAATAGAAACTTATCAAGAAATACAAAGTGACAGTTCTAGACGTATCCGACTAATTGACTTAATGAATGGTTTAAGAAATGCTGGAATCAATAAGTTGAGGAGACGGTTGCCATCAATTGAAGAACTCAAAGAAGAAGTTGAAGAAATGCTTGATATATATAACATAAATCTTAATGAATATTACCAAGAGAAAGAAAAAATAGATATTGTATTACAAAAAATATCCACATACTTGCATGAAAAAAATATTGTATATATATGTAATTATTCTTCAGAAATTGATACCGAAGAAAAAGAATTTGTATTATGCGAAATTGGTGATAATTTAGATACAAATAAAGCAGAAGCCTGGTTAGATGAAGTATCAAATAAAATATTCTTAGCCGCTCCTATTAGTCAAGTTTTCCTATTTACTTCTCAAACGTCCAGAAGACTATTGTTTAAACAAAATAGTGATAGAGATTATAATTCAGAATTAAAAATGTCTAAATCGAAACTACCAGGATTTTTTACTTATGACTTTGCTCAAACAGACTTATTGATTAAAGTATTCACAAATGCTATCAATGAAGATTCCAGAGATGCTATAGAAACTGAAGGTGAGTATGGTAAGCGATATAAAGCATTATTAGATGATTTGAATTTATTGTTAGCCAATAAAAAAGTGAATATCTCTACAGATTTCTCTAAAATCACCTTCAAGTTAGATACAAATGATGGAAATATTGAACTTTCTCCTGAAGATTTAAGTCATGGTGAATTAAAGAGATTGAGTATTTACCTATGGATAAAGTATAGTAAAATTAAAAATGCTATTGTTCTCATGGATGAAATTGAAATAGGATTTCATCCAGATTGGCAATATGAAATAATTAGAGATTTAGAGGAATGGTCTTCTAGTAATCAATATATTCTAGCAACTCATTCTTATCAATTATGTCGAGCGCTTACACCGGCTCATGTCAGGGAACTAGAACCAAAACTTATCAAATCAGATAATAATATTCCACTATGAATACTTATCAAAAAAAACTAATGCAACATTGTAACGAAATTCTGGGAAATCCAAACATTAGACAGAGAATTGTTGTTTTGTGCGAGGGTCAAGGTAGTATTTTAAATTTAAGTGACGAAACAACAGTAAATTACGGAAAAATGAAGCAAATGCCAGATGCAGATTTTTATATAAAATGCATTCCAAAGACATGGAAAACATACAAACCAGAATTTTTTAATTGTCAAGGTAGAACAGGTGTTATAGATACTTATTTTAAGCTTTTAGAATTACATGAAGAAGGTAGTAGAGAGTCATACTTAAATCCTGATAAGCTGTTTGCTATAGTTGATTTAGATTTACAGTCCCAAAATATTGATAATTACGGTTTCTCTAATACAGAAGAAATTTTCTCAAATCTTTATCAGCAAGGTCAAGTTAATGAAGAAAATACCAGAAATCATCGCATTTGGGTAACAGGATTAATTCACAAAGAAGCATATTTTATCATACCTGAACTGCAAGAAGTTTTTGATAATCACATCAATGTTCCTATGTATAATAGTCAAAAACTTATTCTTGAAGATATTTATATTACTATGGCAGATGCTATTATTAATAGCAATGATTTAAACAATAACTTATCAACCGTCTCTAATCGCATTAGTCATTGCTCAGGATTAGATTGTACAGATTTAGAAAAGTTACGTGATTCCTGGAAAGAACAGTTTGAAAATTCTCCAGATGAAACACACAAAAATGAGTTAATTTATGCCTTATTAATGCTTAAAAAAGTTAAGGATAACAAAACTCAAGAGGATTATTGGGAAGACATTAAACCACCAAGTGATTGGACTAATACAGAGGAGGTATTTAGGGATGAATTATTAAGGCAAATAGCTAAATTTTACTCAGAGCAGAGTAATTATGCTAAATATCATATTCCTGCTTTTATGCAATTTTTAAAACATTTTTCTACTTTGAATTAATTTCAACCTATTCTCTCCTTTCCCCCGCAGTTCTAATCAATTCCCCTATCAAAGCCACAATAGCAGTCATAGAAATTAACATCACACTTAAAGCATTAATATCCGGTTTGACTCCCGTTCTAATGCGGCTAAAAATTTCCATTGGTAGGGTATTAGTACCACTTCCCGCAGTAAAACTAGCAATTAAAAAATCATCCAAACTCAATACAAAAGCCAATAAACACCCAGAAATAATCCCCGGCATTAATTGAGGTAATAAAACCAAAATAAAGGCTTGTATGGGTGTTGCACCTAAATCTAATGCGGCTTCTTCTAAATGAGGATTAATATTATTCATGCGCGCAGACACTACCAAACCCACATAGGATAGACAAAAAACAATATGGGCGGCGATAATAGTCCATATACTCAAAGGAATAGCAAAGGCCGCTAAACATACTAGTGTCGAAACAGCGATCGCAATATCAGGAATTAATAAGGGTAAATAGGCAATTCCCTGATATAATTTCTTACCAGGAAAATCATAACGTGCCAACCCCACAGCCATTAATGTTCCGAACACTGCGGAAACTCCTACTGCACAAAAAGCCACCAACAAACTATTATATAACCCGGATAAAATCCGTTCGTCATTAAATAGTTTTCCATACCATTCCAGGGTGAATCCTTGCCATTTCGCACTATAAGGTGACTGATTAAAACTATAAAAAGCCAGTACCAAAATAGGTAGGTACATAAACACAAATATAACTAGTGCAAAAACTGCCTGCCAGGAAACACGCGGTTTATTTATTTGTTTGTATATATTCATTTTACTTAATATATGCAACTATTTATTTATCGTTATATATTATACTTATTTTTGTCTTTTAAGTCAAGTTCAAAATCCAAAATATAACAATTATATTTTGTCTAATTTATTTCTTAAGTATCAGACATTGACATTACCTCAGATAGACAAAATATATCAAATATAAAGCATAAGATTTGGTAGTACAATCATGAATAAGGGCGGTTTTTTTACTTTTAGCTATTTCCTGTTAGCTATTCAATTTATTTTCAAATAACTGGAAATAGAAATCGGATATTTTAGGAGATTGATAATGAAAATTGCTCAAATCGCTCCACTGTGGGAGAGAGTACCACCACCAGCTTATGGTGGAATAGAATTGGTAGTGGGGTTATTAACTGATGAATTAGTCCGTCGAGGACACGAAGTGACATTATTTGCATCAGGAGATTCTTTAACTTTAGCCAAATTAATATCAGTTCATCCCCGCGCTTTAAGGCTAGATTCTACTATCAGAGATTCAAGTATTTATGAATTTCTACAAATAGCATCAGTCTATGAAAAAGCCGCAGATTTCGATATTATTCATTCCCACATGGGAGTCGCAACCTTAACATCTGCAAACCTGGTAACAACTCCTACAGTGCATACCTTACATGGCATTTTCACACCAGACAATGAAAAAATATTTAAACATTGTCGAAAACAGCCTTATATTAGTATCTCTAATTCTCAAAAAGAACCCAGATTAGGATTAAACTATGTAGACACTGTTTATAATGGCATTGATGTTAGTAGTTATGAATTTTATCCTCAACCAACAGAACCATCTTATTTAGCTTTTTTAGGCAGAATGTCTCCAGAAAAAGGACCACATTTAGCAATTGAAATTGCTAAAAAAACTGGTCGGAAGTTAAAACTTGCAGGTAAGGTAGATTTGGTAGATTGGGAATATTTTGAACAAAAAGTTAAACCGCATATTGATGGTCAGCAAATTGAATATTTAGGTGAAGCCAATCATCTCCAAAAAAATGCCCTTATGGGTGGTGCTTATGCAACTTTATTCCCAATTACTTGGCGAGAACCTTTTGGTTTAGTTATGGTAGAATCAATGGCATCAGGTACGCCTGTAATTGCCATGCGAATGGGTTCAACAGCAGAAGTGATTGTTAACGGGGAAACAGGTTTTCTCTGTGATAATGTCGAAGAATGTATTAATGCTATTGATCAAGTCAGGAGTTTAAATCGTTACGCTTGTCGTCAATATGTGGAAGAACATTTTAGTGTTCAGCAAATGACTGATGGTTATGAAGCAGTTTATCAAAAGCTAATTGCAGAAAAATTAGCGCGACAAAATGGTTTTTCTCGCACTGCTTTAGTGAGTTAGTAGGGGTGGGGTTTCCCCACCCAGAGAACTTCTTTCTAACTGCCTTTCTTACTCCTGACTCCTGACTCCTGACTCCTGACTCCTGCTATAAACACCTTTCTGATGTTTGACTTCAACTACTGTATGCACATTCCCACGAGGGGTAAAATCTGTTTTCACGGTGACTTCTAAAGGATCACAAGCAGCGACAAAATCATCTAAAATTTGATTGGCTGTTTCTTCATGGGAGATATAGCGATCGCGGTAGCTGTTAATATAAAGCTTGAGTGCCTTCAACTCTACTACCCTTTCATCTGGAATGTATGTAATATAAATGGTCGCAAAGTCAGGATAACCGGAAAAAGGACATTTACAAGTAAATTCCGGTAAAGTAATATTAACGTCATAGCGTCGCCCAATGCGGGGGTTCGGAAATGTAATTAATTTCCCTTCCGCAATTTCGCGTTCACCATATTTCATTTCTTGACTTGCTGGAGATACAGTTTCAGGTGCAAAGTTACTCATTATATTAGTAAAAAGAAATGCAGAGATTCACAATTATTAACTTAACAGTTTTTAACATTTCTCTCCAGCTTAATGAGTTACTTACTTTCTTTTTCCCAGTCAGGACAATTTTTATCATCCCAACCATGAGGGTGCATAGCACAGACTAACAAATTACCGCTATAAACCTGGCCATGATAGTTACTACAACCAATACAAGCAGCATTTTTTTCTAGTGTAGCTTCTACTTGATATGGAAAACCAGGATCTATATCTTCGGTGATATCTTCCAGTTCCCAGTAAATCTCCAAAATTGGTTCGGCTAAATCTTGTAAAAACTGTTCGTGCAACGTAGCTAAAGTATCAATATCAGCCTCAAATGCGCTTTGTACTTCTTCAGTAATCTGTTCCGTAACCTCAGAAAAAGCGTCTCTGCATTTAATCTCATAAAATTGTAGTTTTCCGTAGTCAAACGTAGCTATATCCGTCACTACAATGAACCTTAGTAATATCTTTCA
>NZ_LJOQ01000049.1:41108-50201 GCF_001672255.1 Anabaena sp. AL09 | reverse complement strand
TGAGTCCTCTACTCAGGCTGGAGAGATCCTGTCTGAGCAAGTCATGTCTTTGATTAAAGAATCCCCGCGTCTTTAGACCGGGGAGTGTCAAGAAGATAACCCCTGAAGTCTTTGTTGATAAAATTTCTATTCAAGTTTAACTGATCAGAATCAACCATAACAGTATGTCTTACGTATCTCTCCTAAAAAACATACCAGAAATATTCAGCCAACCAACGGGAATAGCCGCTATAGCTTCCCTTGGTATCCACGGCGCTATTGCCTTAATTGTGCCATTAATGCCAGTTAACTCTGGTCAATCTTCTAAAACTGACTCACCCAAAGCAGTGGGATTGATGGAACTGAGTACCGCTGATCAAAGCCGATTACCACAACCTCCTAGTACATCCCCGGTAGCTTTACAGCAACCCCAATTACCGCTACAGCAACAACTACCAGGTGCTAATTCAAGCAGTCCATTAACTAACTATCCCGCTTTACAACCGGAATTATCTAGTCAGTCGGTATTACCAGCTATTCCGAGTTCGCCAACTAACTTGAACCTTTCTTATCTGCCTAGCAACCAATCTATTGAAAGATTGACTCGCAATGATTTACAGATAGCAATGTCTAGATTACCAAGAAGTACATATACTCCCTCGACTTCCTCGACTTCTCCTTTTGTCAATAATCTAGATCAGAGAATGAAAGAAACCGGATCTCTCGGTATTAATCGGTTACCAGAACTGCGAAAAAGTCATGAAATACCTGGAGAACCACTGAATAATCCGTCTGCTGAAGCTATTGATATTGGCAGTACAACAACAGCAGGTATTTCACCACCACAAACAGTGGCATCAGGAAATAATGCTGTTAAGATTCCTCAAGGTGGGGAAAAACTAGCTTTAACAGATAATTCTAGGGGACAATCGCCAGAAATCATCACAAATGAATCTGAATCAAAAGGTAAAAAAACTGAACAATTACTGGCTAAACTGAACTCCTACAATACTCTTAGACAAAATATTCGTCAAGAATATCCCAATGTTAAAGAGAAAGGGGTAATTCGTGAAACCATCTCTACAGATACACCGGAGATGGAAGGTACAGTTGTGGGTAGATTAGTTGTAGATCCAGATGGTAAGGTTTTAGATATTAAATTCCAAGCAGGAACAGAATCGCCTAAGTTACAATCTAAGGCTAGGGAATTTTTCAGTGCTAATCCACCTCAAGCTGATAAGCAGTTAATTAGCTCTTATCCTTTCCAACTCAAGTTCCAAAATAATCCCAATTCTACGGGAGTAAGTTCTAAGATTCAACCAACAGCCACTTCAAATTCTCAAAAATTACCTGAAGTGCAAATCAAACCTTCACTAACACCAAATTCTCAAAAATTACCTGAAGTGAATCAAACCTTCACTAACACCAAATTCTCAAAAATTACCTGAAGTGCAAATCAAACCTTCACTAACACCAAATTCTCAAAAATTACCTGAATCTGAAAATACTAAAAATCGTCCCGAAACTCCATCAGTAAATACTTCTAATTCTGTCACTTCTGAAAAATCCAGTAGTAATTCGCCGGCTGTATCTACTGAATCTAATCAAAAGCTTATCCAAACTTTACGCCAAATCAAGGAAGAAAGAAAAAATCCTTAGCACCATGATCAAGGATCTGATGCGTTACGTTATCGTTAACACACCTTACGTATTTTTCAAGAATCAAACTGGATTTCTATAGATTTGTAAGGGTTTAGCAGTGTTTATTGGTGTCAACGTAAGAACCGCCAGGGAATAAATTCCCTGTCTCATAGCTCAAGTCCGTTAAAACGGACTAATAGATTTTGCTAATGTTTAGTCATCAAAAGAGAACTTTCGATATTAGCAAGGAACTTGAGTTCGGCATGGGGTTTTGCGTTAAGTTGACACCAATGAAGCTCTTGCTTTACCCTTACATAAAAAGACCGCAGAAATATTAGACATGGATTGGATTACTCTCCTGCGATCGCTACAATCTGACTTTCTGAAAAGGTTAACATCTAGTTGTCTACTTCATTGTGAAATAGAAGGTCAACATAGTGAATTAACTATCATTTCTGGTGAGAGATTAAAGGCATTACGGGAATTTTGCTGGTTAATGGCGGAAAAATATAAACGCACTTCCCCAGTCCGTGACGTTTTTATTAATAATCTTAAAGGTAAATTAGGCGAGGAAGTTGTTAAAGAAAGATTAGCGGATTTTATTACGGAAGTAGATTATGAAAAACGCTTTGGTGGTGATGGTAAAAGTGATTTTACACTCACTGCTAATTCTGTAATTGGCGTTGAAGTCAAATCTCGTCACGGTAGTATTGATAGAGTCAGATGGTCAGTGAGTGCGGAAGAAGTGGAAAAAAATGCAGTAATTGTTTGTATTTTGATTCAAGAAGAAGTTAATGAAGCCCAATCTGCATATCACCTTTTTTTAGCTGGATTTCTCCCCACACAAATGATTAAATTGAAAACTGGGAAAATTTCCTTTGGAATTAATCAATTATTGTATAGTGGTGGTTTATTTTCCTATTTAGAACAATTTTCAATTTCGGCAAATTCTCATAAATCTGATTTATCTCAAAGTCAAATAATTAAACCCCAATCTACAGCTGTTGATTTAAATATTTTTTATTTAAATCTCGGTGATGAATATTTCCAAAAAGGGGAATATGCAGCGGCAATTAATAGTTACAATCAAGCTTTACAGTTTAATAATAGTGATGCTGATATTTATTATAAACTCGGTTTAGTTAATTATCAATTAGGTGAATATCACACAGCAATTACTAATTATAGTCAAGCAATAAATATTAATATAAATCATCCTCAAGCTTACAATCAAATAGGTTTAGTACATTATCAAACAGGTAATTATCACATAGCCATAGAAGCTTACACCCAAGCAATTAGAATTAATCCCCATATTGCGATTAATTATAAAAATCGTGCTGATGTTCGTTCTCATATTGGTGATACTCAAGGAGCAATTGAAGATTATAATCAGGCAATTAACCTTAATCCTGATTATGCTACCACGCAAAAAGATAGACAAATATCTCGATATTTATTAGATAAACAACAGCAATTAAAGCAAATAATTGATATTGATCCTCATGATGCTATTGGTTATAAAAATCGTGGACATGATCGGGTTGAATTAGGAGATTATGAAGGAGCAATTACTGATTATAATCAGGTAATTCAAATTAATCCTGATGATATTGATGCTTATTATTGTCGGGGTAATGCTCATTTTGATTTAGGAAAATATGCAGCAGCAATTGCCGATTATACTCAGGTAATTAAAATGAATTTTCACTATGTTAATGCTTATTATAATCGAGGAAATGCCCTGTTAGAAATTGCAGATAAACAGAGAGCAGTTGAGGATTTCCATAAAGCAGCAGATTTATATTGGCAAGCAGGAAAATTAGCAGAATATAAAGATACACAAGCTAGAATAATAGAATTAGAAATAGAAGCATCTTTAGATATTTTAAATTTCTAATATCAATTTTTTGTGGTACAGAATCATAAAATCATCCGTCTTTATCTGCGTTTATCTGCGTTTATCTGCGGTCAATAATTATTAAAATCTGACTTTAAAATTTATCAAAACAGTTTATAATGAAATAGTTGTTAGTGAGTAACTTACAAGTATATGAATAATCAGGGCAAACAAGTTTATAATTACACCGTCATTCTCGAAAGGGAAGAAGATGGAGGATATCATGCTTTTTGTCCCCTTCTTAAGGGCTGTCATTCTCAAGGAGATACTTTTGAAGAAGCGATCGCCAATATCACGGAAGCTGTAGAATTATATCTTGAAAGTCTCATGGCTGATAATCAACCTATTCCTAAAGAAGATTTTATTGTCAAGCCATTAAGTGTTTTAGTATGAGTATTTTTCCAAGTGTCATAGCTAAAGAGTTTATTAAAGTTGTTGAAAAATTAGGTTTTTATTTTGATCGTCAAAAGGGCAGTCACGCCATTTACAAGCATAATGATGGGCGTAGGGTTGCCATGTAAACTAAACAAATCAACATAATCTAACTGAAGATAAGCCAAAGATTTTTCAAAGGTTTGGCGAAATTCTTGAGGGTCTGCAACAGGAGAAACTTTAGTTTGGACTATTAATTTTTCACGAGGAAATTGGGGGAGGATTTTTCCCAACTGCATTTCTGATGTTCCATAACCGCGTGCAGTTTCAATATGATTAATTCCCAATTCTACAGAACGACGAATTACAGCCTCTAAATTTTCCTGATTATCTACGGGAATTTCCTCTGGTGTGACATCTTGCCATTTATATTGATATCGCATTCCTCCGCAGGAAAACACAGGCATTTGTATTTCTGTCCGACCAAAACGTTTGTATAGCATTTGTGACTTTTTTAACTATCTATTAACTAAGAATTAGGTAAGAATTTCTGTTAGTGCTGATTGCAAATTCGGATATTGATATTCAAAACCTGACTCTAAAGTGCGTTTGGGTAAAACCTGTTGTCCTTCCAAAACCACCTTGGCCCCGTCTCCTAATATAGCTTCTATAGCGAATCCCGGCACAGGCAACCAAGAGGGACGATTCATGACGTTACCCATTGTGGTACTTAAATCATTCATGCGAACTGGTTGAGGAGCAGTGGCATTATATACTCCCTCCATTGTTGGTTTAGTTAAAGCTTGGATAATTAAACTGACAATATCATCTAAGTGAATCCACGAAAACCACTGCTGACCACTGCCAATAGGGCCACCAGCAAAGAGTTTAAAGGGGGTAATCATTTTTCCTAAAGCGCCACCATTACCCAAAACAATCCCAAAGCGTAAAATTACTAACCGCACATTGGTATTTTTTACCTTTCTCGCTTCCGCTTCCCACTCTTGACAGACTTGAGCGAGAAAGTCATTACCAGAAGCGCTATCTTCATCAAAACTGGCAGTTTCACTGGTTCCGTAATAACCAATAGCCGAAGTATTGACTAGGACAATGGGGTGAGGATTAGCTTTAGCTATAGCTTCGACAATTTTTTGTGTTCCTAGTTTGCGAGTGTTGAGAATTTCCTGCTTGCGTTCTGGTGTCCAACGTCCCTCAGCAATGGGTTCTCCGGCTAAATTAACTACGCCGTCACAACCAGATATAGCATCTTGCCAAGAGCCGGATACACTGGGGGTATAGGCAATAATTTCTAAGTTAGGAAAAGCTGGGGAGGGAAATACTTTTTGAGCAAAGGTAGAATTGCGGGTTAATACCAAAATTCTATGACCTTCCGTGTGTAGTCTTTCTACCAACCGACTACCCACAAATCCTGTTGCACCACTAATTGCTATTTTCATTGATATTGCTGGTTGTTGATTACCTACTGAGGAATGGGAATTAAATAAAGGACAAATCTTAATTTACAGCACTTTCCGGTGTTATGAGGTACTTATGTAGCGGGCAAGATGCCCGCACTACCGGGGAATATTTTTTTTGCAATTCTTGGAGATTACAGAAAAATTGGCTAAATAATTAACTATGGGGCAAACCTCCTTAATAAAATTGAGTTGGTAACAACACTAACGGAGCTAAAGGCCATTAATGCCGCTGCACTGGCAGGACCGAGAACAAAACCCCAGCTAGGTAATAATACACCAGCCGCGAGGGGAATACCTATTGTATTATAGGCAAAAGCCCAAAATAAATTCTGACGAATGGTATTAAAAGTGGCTCGACTTAACTGAATAGCCTTGACAACATCGGTCAGGGAATTTCGCATTAAAATAATTTCAGCAGTTTCCATAGCGACATCTGTTCCTGAATGTAAAGCGATGCCCACATCTGCCTGTGATAAGGCTGGAGCGTCATTGATACCATCTCCTACCATAGCGACATAAGTTTTGATTTTCCCACATTGAAGAGATTGAATGGTGGCTGCTTTTTGGGCTGGGGGGATACCTGCCATGATGTCGGTGTTGGCGATTCCTAGTTGTTTAGCGATCGCATTGGCTGCTTCTAATCTATCACCACTCAGGAGCATAACTCGCAAACCCATTTGTCGGAGTTTATCTACTGCGGTTTTTGCATCTGGTCTGAGGGTATCACTAACAGCAATTAATCCGGTTAAAGTTCCATCTACAGCCACACCAATTACAGTTTTTCCCTCTGTAGCTAGTTTTTGTCCCTGTTTTTCTGCGGTTTCATTAATATTGACTTGGTGGTAATTAAACCATTCCCAGTTACCTAAAAGAACTTTTTTTCCCTCAACGACAGCGGATACGCCCATACCTGGTTCAGTATGGAATTCTACAGCATGGGGAATAGCTAAATCTTGGCGTTTGGCTTCTTGTTGAATGGCTGTAGCGAGGGGATGATAAGTACCGCTTTCTACGGCTGCGGCTAGTTGAATGAGAGATAATGGTAAAGTTGATTCGGCAATAACTAAACAATCAGTTACGGTGGGTTTACCTGTGGTGAGAGTTCCGGTTTTATCAAAAACTACCGTGTCTAGTTTATGGACTTTTTCTAAAACGTCGCCACCTTTGATTAATAATCCCCGTTCTGCACCCATACCTGTTCCCACTAAGATGGCTGTAGGGGTAGCTAATCCTAAAGCACAGGGACAAGCAACTACCATCACAGCGATCGCTAATTTTAAACTAATTAACAGGGCAGAATATTGGGTATGGGGGATTAAATGCTGGGGATTATGTCCCATATTGTGAGCCATGATCATGCCACCAGTCATCGTCACATCTGGCCAAAGGTGAGTTCCCAACAAATACCAAAATAGGAAGGTTAAACCAGCCGCTGTTAAGACACCATAAGTAAAATATCCAGCCACCGTATCTGCTAATTTTTGAACTGGGGCTTTGCGAGTTTGGGCAGCTTCTACCAAAGCCACAATTTGGGCTAGAATTGTATCATCACCAGTGCGAGTAGCTTGAATAGCGATCGCTCCTGATTGATTTAACGTTCCCCCAGTCACAGTATCTCCTGCTTGCTTCATCACGGGTACAGATTCCCCTGTCAGCATGGATTCATCTATGGTAGTTTGTCCAAAGCGCACTTCACCATCTACCGGAATTTTATCCCCTGGTAACACCTGCAACCATTCACCCACACGCACCTGTTCCGCCGGAATTTCCATAATATTAGCCCCAGCAATCAATTTTTCCGATTCTGGATTAATAACTAACCGGGCTGTTTGCGGCACTAAAGCTAACAATTGGCGAAACGCTTTAGCCGCACGGACTCTAGCCTGTTTTTCTAAAGTTCTCCCCAAAAGAATAAAACCCAACATCATCACCGGTTCATCAAAAAAGCATTCCCAACCCATTTGGGGAAACAATAACGCCACCAAACTGGCAATATAGGCTGTTAGAGTTCCCAAACCAATGAGGGTATTCATATTCGGCGCACCCCGTCGCCAACCTAGCCAACCTTCCACTAAAATTGGTCTACCAGGAATAATAATGGCGATAGTAGCCAGTCCACAATGAAACCAAATGTCATTTAAAAAGGGAAAAATAACAGATCCAATATTACCAAAATGACCAATTCCCGATAGTAACAGTAGTAAACTAGCAATTCCTAACTGTCTAACTATCCCCTGCATTTCTTGGCGTTGTCTTACTTCTGGGTTAGGGATTTTAGATTTATCACCAGCACCTTTAGCCGTCCGTAATTGGCTAGGAAATCCTGTAGCCGTTAATCCCTGAACTAACGCCTCTGCATCTACATTACCAATTTCCGCCTCTACGACTGCGACTTCTGTTGCGAGATTAACACAAACGCTTTTAACTCCTGGATGCTGAATAAGCTGTTTTTCTACCGCATTAACACATCCAGCACACTTCATCCCTCCAACATCTAAAATAATTTTCTCTGAGTTAAGTATTTTTGTGGGAGGGGCAGATTCTATAACTATTTCAGATTCGGGGATCAGTTGCATGGCCAGTTTTTAGGTTCGTTCTTGTTAGTTTAGCGCTTAATAACTAGCGTCTCTACTTTGAGGTTAAGCGAAATCTGCCACTTTGACTAAGTGAACAATATTAAGTTTCCCCAACTCCCCAAAATCCTCAAAATCCTCAAAATCACAAAAATCACAAAAATCATAGTTCAGATGTTATTTTTGAGGTTAAGCCAAATCTGCCACTTTCACCAAAATCCTAAAAATCATTTAAATCACAAAAATCATAGTTTGCTTTTAGCTGTGTAAATTACAGCCGTTAATTGTACTGGTAACATCAAAATCAGGCTTTTGCAGAAATAATTAATTTCCCAATCTGATACGATACTGAAATATCCCATACTCATGATTAGTAAAATGAGTAAGTGAATTCGGTTATGTTTGATAATTTGCATATCAATTTCAATTAATTAATAAACTTTCTAAAACCAACCTTGCTTATTCACAAAATAAGTATTAACAAATTCTTCATGGGGCTTATTGAAGTAAATCATGGCTTCAATCAAACCAACGATTTGCATAACTATCAATGTAAATCCGTAGGTAAAAGAGCCACCAATTACAGAAATTGCTAACATAATAAAACCTTCTGATGTGTAACCAAGAATAAATTTATGCAGCCCAAATCCACCAAAAATAATTCCAGCATAACCAGCCAACAGTTGTTTAGTAGTGTAAGATGGGTTGAGATTGCTCATATTTAGTTATACTCCTTGATGATTGGTAATTGGTAATTGGTAATTGGTAAGATTTAAATGTGGATAAATTTTCCTGAGAAGTAATCGTAAAAATATCAAATTTTCTGATAAAACATCACAAATTCGGCAGAAAAATATTGTGCAGTATCTTCGCTAATTTTCAGGTAGTAATTAACCTCAAAGTTAGTAAATATCCGACACTATAGATTTTTCTACATATTTATTGTTATCAAATCCGGAGGATTTTGTTTGAGAAGTAATTAAGTAGTTAGCAGTGAGAATAAAAACAGTTACCAACAACCTAATGAATTATCTTGACCTGTTCACTGTTCCCTGTTCCCTGACAACTGTACGGGCGAAGCATTTGGAGAACTATTTTTGGCAATGACTGATAATTTATCTTGCAAATGCTTCGCCCCTACTGACAACTG
>NZ_LJOQ01000049.1:0-41070 GCF_001672255.1 Anabaena sp. AL09 | reverse complement strand
GACAACTGTACGGGCGAAGCATTTGGAGAACTATTTTTGGCAATGACCGATAATTTATCTTCCAAATGCTTCGCCCCTACTGACAACTAACTTAATTATTACTACCTAAAAGAAACAAACTAATTAATGTGCCACTATTCCAAAGACTGTGGAGAAGCATAGAAGAAAGTAAATTGCGCGATCGCGTGTAAACTATTCCTAAGACGATTCCTAATGCTGTCAGCGGCAGTATTTCTGATAAACTTAGGTGAGCAGCCGCGAATAACAAGCTACTGATCAAAATTGCCCCCCAAACCGACGTATAACGAGTCAGAGATGGTAATAAAAAGCCGCGAAATAGGAATTCCTCAAAAAACGGTGCAGCTATGGCTGCGGTAAAGAAAAATATCCCCAATGCGGTATTATCCCGGCTTTCTAGTGCCATTTGTAAAAGTGGATTACTGCCACCTTGTCCTTGCCACAATTTTTGATTAATCAGTGATACTATCACCACAATCGGTAAAGCTGTACAATAGCCACCGAGTCCCCACAAAAACCAATTACTGAAGAAATTGAAGCGAAACCAGTTCTCAGGAAGGGGGAAAAAACGCCTAATGGAAAAATATAGAACTGAAAAGCAACCAAAAGCCACAAACATATAACTAACTAAAACCACAAAAGCCTCAATTCTGGCATTTCCTGTACCACGAGGAATAGGCAAAATAGATAATAATTCTGGTATAAATAATTGCCCCATCAAGAAAAATCCCAGGATAAAAACCTGAATAATTATTTCCCAGTTCCAAGGAGTTGACCAAACCAAATCGCCATTTGTAGCTAATAGGGATGCTTGACCTTTAAGCAAGCGTTGAAACAATAAGAAAAGCAGCAGAATTAGCCCTATAAAAGCTGTTAAAGTGGGGATAGTAGCAATTATCGCTAATTTTAACAATGCTTGGGTTGCTGCTGCTTGTTGGGCAATTTTCAGAGATAATAAAGCTTCTTGACGTTGTTGAAGTTGATATAATTGATCTAAAGCCGTAAAACGAAACCAACTATTTAAATTTTGTTGAATTATTTGTTCAGCTTTGGGTAATAGACGGGGAGGTTTACTCCATATTCCGCTTAATACTTGAGCAGTTTCTTGATATTTGGGGTTGATATCTGAATATTGCTGTAATTGATTCCAAGTTTTAATAGCCTTATCTGCTTCCTGTTGCTGTGCTTGCAAAATTCCCAACCGCAAATCTACTTCCGCTAACAATTTTCCTTGTTGTTGGCTAGATTTCTGTAAACTTTTTTCCTCTGCGGAAACAGGAGTAACTGCTGAAGATTGTAGTGTTGCTAATTTTTTATTAGTTGTCTCTAAACTAGTTTGAATAGATTCACTTGCTTCCTGATATTGCTTTATCGCACTTTCTAAAGGATTTGCACCGAGAATAGATTCTTGAAGTGTTTGAATACTTTTGTCGCTGCTATCTTCTGGTTTCCATGCTTGGGCTTGTAAGACGATATTAGTCTGGTACAATTCTAGACGACTCTGGAACTGAGGTTTTTGCCAGCTATTCAATAAAGATAAGCCCGACAACATTATTGCTAACAAAGTTAGCCCAATTAACAGCAACCGTTTAATTGTCATCTATCCCCCTTAGACTTACAAGTACAGGAGCATCATCAGCCCCTTGGTAATTATAAGCTAGTCCCGCAGAGGGAAATTAAAATTTCAAAAAAGTAGCTTAGATCAGGTCTGTGTGGGTGTTAGTCATTGCTCTAAGTCGGTAATGTCCACGAAGTCTTCTAATGCTTCTCCTAGCCCGGATTTCTCACAAATAAACAGAAAATCGGGGTCAAAAACTGCTAAAATCTATATTGCACAAATATTCCAGCAGTTTAAGCATGGTTATAAACGTACCCGAACTACCATGGGTCTTGGCAGAACAGAAGCAACTCCTAATGATGTAGTTATCAATCCTTTAATCAATGAATTAAGCACAGATATAATTAATAATGATGAATAAATTCCTTGTCTCACGCAAAGGCGCAATCACGCTTCCTGATCTCGAAGAGTAGGCGCAAAGAAAGAAAGAAATACAAAAGTTAGCTTAACCGACAGAAGCCCCACGTCTGACCCGATAGGGCAGCGGGGGATGAATGGCGCGTGAATTGACGACGGTTTTCCGACCAAATAGCGATAACCAAGCTAGATACATGATCATTTTTGTTGATTAACCTTGATTTTGCCTTTGGAACGAGGGGTCAGCCTATCGCCTTAACATCAGTCTTGTTGTTCTCGAAGAGCAAGCAAAAAGCTGTTAACTGGGTAGGAAGCCTATACTTACCCGCAAGGGAAGTGTAGGTAGTTCACAATGTGATCTAAAATGGAATGGATTTTAACAGGAACGGAAAAACCCCCTGATTGGTTTATTGAATTAGTGAAAAGTTACCCAACAGGTGGTGATTTTGCGGCTCAATTATTTTGGCAACGGGGAATTCAAGATCAGGAAAAATTAGCGGCTTTTATTAATTATCAAAGTTATCAACCTGCCAGTTCTTTTGAATTTGGACAGGAAATGAATTTGGCTGTAGAAAGGTTAATTACTGCGGGAAAAACGGGAGCAAAAATTGTTATTTGGGGAGATTTTGATGCAGATGGAATTACTTCTACTGCGGTATTATGGGATGGTTTGGGTGAATTTTTTCAGCAACATCGTCAATTAAGTTATTATATTCCCAATCGTTTAACTGAATCTCATGGTTTAAATAAACCAGGAATTGATATTTTAGCTGCACAAGGTTGTCAGTTAATTGTTACTTGTGATACGGGCAGTACAAATATTGCCGAAATCATTTATGCCCAAAGTTTAGGGATAGATGTAATTGTGACTGACCATCATACATTACCCTCAGAACGTCCTCCCGTAGTCGCAATTATCAATCCTCGTTATTTAGCTAAGGAACATCCTTTATATCATCTTTCAGGTGTGGCTGTTGCTTATAAATTGGTGGAAGCTTTATATATAAGTTTGCCAGATATTCCTGCACATCCTTTAACTGATTTACTAGATTTAGTTGCAGTGGGATTAATTGCCGATTTGGTCCAATTAAGTGGTGATTGTCGGTATTTGGCACAATTGGGAATTCAACAATTACACACGGATTATCAAAAACTACCAACAGCGAGAAGAAGGCCAGGTGTGGGTAAGTTATTAGAATTATGCCAGAAAAGTGGCGATCGCCCTACAGATATTTCTTTTGGTTTGGGACCGCGAATTAATGCGGTTAGTCGCATTCATGGTGACGCTAGTTTTTGTGTAGAATTATTGACGAGTAGAGATATGCAGCGTTGTCAACAACTTGCAGAAGAAACAGAATTAGCTAATTCCCGTCGTAAGTCTTTACAAAAAGATGTCCAAGCCCAAGTTACGAAAAAACTCAATCAATTAGACTTATCCACTACCAGCGTCATTGTTTTAGAAGATCCTCAATGGGCAGGTGGTGTTTTGGGTTTGGTTGCTGGTCAAATTGCCCAAGAAACGGGACGACCGACAATTTTATTAAATACAGAAGCAAAGGAGAATAAGACAGATTCTAGCCCATCCTTTGCGCGAGGTTCGGCACGTTCAATTAATTCTGTTGATTTATATCAATTAGTTCAAGAACAAGCTCATTTATTACATCGTTTTGGTGGACATCCTTTTGCAGCGGGTTTGAGTTTATTAGTAGAAAATATCCCCTTATTTACAGCCGCAATTAACCAAAAATTACGCCAATCTTTAGGAGGGATTAATCTTACTCCCACAGTCCAAGCTGATTTGGTGGTGACGGTTGCAGATTTGGGTAAAGATTTATTTTTAGAATTGAAACTTTTAGAACCCTGTGGTATGGGAAATCCTATTCCCAAGCTACTAATTAAAAATTGTTGGTTTGAAAATTCTTGGCATAGAAATGAACAAGATTTAAAAGGAAATAAAATCCAATATATTAAAACTGATTTTAATATTCGAGATGATTCTACTAATAATCCCTTTCCAGGAATTTGGTGGGGACATTATAAGGAAGAATTGCCTATAGGTAAATGTGATTGTATTGCCGAAATTGATTTTAATAGCTTTAAAAAACGCTATGAAATTAGATTAGTTGCAGTACGTTCCCATACGGGAACTGAACTGAAAACTCAGAATTCGGCAATGATTTTAGATTGGAGAAATCAGGAAGATTTAGGAGAATTAAAACCAGAAAAATCATTATTAATTATGAAAGATTGTCCTACTAATTGGGATAATCTCCGGTTATGGTGGAAACAATCGCTAAATCAACAAAAACAATTAGTGATTGCTTGGAGAAAACCCCAAAATCAGACTCCTAGAGATGTTTTAGTAACTCTGGTAGGTATTGCTAAATATCTTGGTCGCACAAACCAGCTAGTTACCCGTGTGCAGATTTTAGAGAAATTGGGTATTAGTGACCAAAGCCTATATTTAGGATTTCAAGCTTTAAAATATTTAGGCTTTATCGTCCAACGTCAAAATCATCACTTACAAATAAGTTGGGATTTTAAATATTATCAAAAACCTGCTGATTATGCTATTAGTCAATTTTTAGCCGCAGTTAGAGAAGAACAATTTCAAAGAGATTATTTTTCTCATGTTCCTCTATCTATTATTGTTGCCATGATTGGTAAATAATCTCATTTCGTAGGTTGGGTTGACGTAAGGAAACCCAACATTTAAACATCAAAAATAATTGGTTTTGTTGGGTTTCGCAAAGCCATTGCTCCGCAACGCTAACGCGAACAACCCAACCTACCTTTTAACTCTCTTTTTATTCCTGGAAAAACTTCTTATCAATAGCTTTGGTATGTTCTCTATTGACAGAAGTTGCTGTTATATGATAACTAGTTAGATCATCTACAAAGGGAATCGTTAACTTAAATGTACCATCAGGATTTACTTTGACTTTTTGACCATCAATAGTGACATTTGCACCTTCTTCTGTTGCACCATGAAGAACTAATTCTGCATCAACGACAACCCAGAAATCCGTACTCGGACGACTGAAAATACGGACTGTACCAGAACGCGCTAAACACAACCACTGATTATCATTATTCACATAACCAATTTCTGCCATGTAGTCTCGTTCACCCCTGGGAATAGGCACATAACGACTAGATGTTGCGGTTTCACATTCGTATTGTGCATCAAATTGAGGACGTTGATAGCTTAGATCAAGGTTTGTAACATCATATACCCGAATTGCTAAAATGGTAAGTCCTTGATTCTGTAATGTTTGTTGATGATTATCGGAAATATACCAAGACAGGTAAGCCCATTTGGGAGTGCGAGGTGTGAAGATAATTCTGGTATTTCCAGTCACAGTCATGGGATTAATATTAGTCCAAGCTTCTATCTCTGCATCTAACTCGATAGCTATGTCTTCATTTGTGGCTGTGGGATGCAATAGAGTAGGATATATCTCTTCTTCTATTTCCAGTTGTGTGAGTGCAATTGGACTGTTAATAGCGTTTAAAGCCTCTCCTAACTCTGATGGTAAATCTTGATTTTGCGGTGGTTGGTTGACTGGTTTAGGGGTTGTATTCAGGAGTTCTGATAGGCTGCTATCTGGCTTAACTGGTGTCGAAGTGATACCAAGTAATTCTGATAGGGATGTAATATTTTGATTAGATTTAGTTACAGGTAGTTCTGGTGCTTCTAAGAGAAAATTGCTGACTTCATCTGTGGAGATATCTGCATCATTTGGTTGGTGGTGAATATTCGGGATTTGGGGAAAGTGATTATTAACAACAATTACTGGGTCTTCTGTATCCCAAACTACTTCATCATAATCTATATTGAGATCAATTTCAGAGATTTTGTTTATTTGATTGTGAGGGGAACTTGTCTGCGGTATATCTATGACAGCTATATTGCCAATTGCTGTTATTTCCTGGGAGTTTTCTTGTTTGTAGTGATTTGCACCATTACCATTACCATTGTTAGCGAGAATTGATGCGAATGCTTCTGAATCTGACAGAGTAAAAACTGTTTCTGGAAGGGAATCTGTTTCTGGATTTGAGGATAGCTGCGCGTCTTCAAGTGATAGCGAAGCGCCGCTAGAAGCAACTCGATTTTTTCTTCTCAACCACAATGGTAAAAAAATACTTAATCCCGCAATAAAAAATAAAGGTAGTAGTAAGAAAAACTTCATATTCTTGGTAATCATTGAAGGATTATCAAGAGGATTTATCAACCCTGTTTCCCTTTTATTTTTTATAGATGGGGGTGTAACTAATGTTTCGGGAATCGTTGTTAAAGATGGAGTTTGAGAAACTTCAGGAATGGCTGTGGTAGCCATAGGTCTAGAAATAGTTTGTAATGTTCTGGCTGCAATAGCAATTGCTTCTGTTTCTCTAGCAGCTTTGATTGACTCTTCTCCTGGTTTAGCTAAAATAAAGCCTAGAAAATCTCTAATTTTAGGACTGGGATTTTCTTTATAAACGTAAACAAAAGACTGAGAAAAGGGATATTTAGAATCATTTGGTAAGTAGTTTTGTACTTTTAATACTCGCACATCTGGCAGATTGGAAATTTGATTTGCTAAAACATAGCTAATGCCATCATTACCTAATTCTCTAATGATGTCAGTTGTGTTATCTTCCAACATTTGCACAGCATTAGCACCTGTTAGCAATTGTCCAGACTTAAATGCTGAATATTCACTAAAAGAACTGCGAGTATCACTATTTAAGGGACGATCTATAAATCTAATCTTACCTTGACCTTTTCCTATTTCTGACCAATCTGCAATTTCTCCTCGAAAAATCTTGGCAAATTGCTCAGTAGTTAAACTGTCAGAAAAGAGATTATTCATACCAACAATGATGGCAATTTTTTCTCGACGCACCAACACCTGTTTTAACCCTTGTGCTTTTTCTTCTGGGGTGAGTCTACGACCAAGGGATGCTAGATCAACTTTACCATCTAAAACTGATTTTACAGCATATCCATTCCCATTTACGCTAATTTCTACCTGAGTTCCTGAAAACTGTTTTTCAAAGTTTTCTTTGAGGCTTTGGTTGACAATGATAGAGTTAAGAGAACCGTCAATTTTAATGACAGTACCATTTTCTACTTTTTTCGGTAAAGCAAAAGCCGGAGTATTACTCTCAGATTCCGCGCGGACGGGTAGGGAAATCAAGAGATTTGCTCCCACTGGACTGGTAGTTATAGCCGTTAATAAGGCCAGTTTGATCATTACACGATCTTTTTTTTGTTGTTGCCACATATATCCCTGATTTAGCTAATATAGATGAACTACTCGCCAACGCCAATACTCAAAATATCGTTTTGATTGAGAAGATGGGTTAATTATACAGCGTTATTTATTTTTATCTGTAATAACACAAGTGATAAAAATAAAAAAGGCGGAGTCGGGAGTCGGAAGCACAAGGAAGGAATCAGGAGGTGTCAACTGAAGCTAGAAATGCCTTATCTATTGGCTTCCACCCCAGTCACTAAATAAACTTACGGTCTTGTCGCTAAATTGCGTTTCGATGCACTCTGATTAATTAAAAATCAAAATTCAATTTCACACACAAGCAATACAAAAATTACAAAATTTTGCTAATCAAGATATAGAAATGTGGATTAGTCGGCAAACTTTGCGAGAATATTTATCAGCTATACCTTTAGAAAATTAAGATGAGATTGATTATAGGTGATTGTGAGCGATCGCAAAGCACTCCGCAGGAATCGCAAAATAGAAAAACATCTGTATTGGGTTTCTTTCGTCAACCTACAACTACTACTCCAGATTATCCACACTTACCTCACAATCTACCAATAACTCATCCAAACTATCTGGAAACGCGCCTCTTGTTACCATTTTAGTAAACACCTGATAACAGTCATCCTTCGCACCTTCTTTACGCGGAAACCCCAACCACAAAATCACAATTGCTTTTAATTGGGGGGTATCAAACACCCGAAAAAATAGCCGATACCGTTCTGGTAAACCCATCTTTTTGACTCGACTATAGCGTTTTAATGCACCAGTTAAAGCAAAATGACTAGCAAAAGGATCGGAAGGAATTTTAGTTTCAATTGCTATCGTAATTGCTGCAAAAAGTTTCACCGTTGCATGAGTTTTAAACTCTGCTTCTGGTAATTGTTCACGCAAGTTAGCAACGCGGTTCAATAATACTTGATATTGAGTACCAAATAGTTGAGGATGAAAATAAATTTCCCAGTCATTACGAATAAACTTACTCATCTTCTAATTGCACACCTTCAATTAGTTTATGAGCAGCTTGAGACATTTCTATTGTATAAGGTTGTAGTGTATTATTTTTTAATGCTTCTGTAGTAGCAAAATCAAGAAACAGCCGCATTAATAGCGAGTCTTCTGCATCTTCATCATCATGCAATTGAGGAACAATTCGCACAATTGCTGTATCTGGGGATAAAACCTCAATCCAACCATCTGCATTCGCAAATTGGGGATGTTCACGATAAAAATCAGCAGGAAGTCGAAACCCTGCACTGTTACCAATTTTGGTACTACGAATATTGTAGGAGTTACTCATTTGTTGTGTATGTACATGATGTAATTACATTATAACAATAATCAATAGGGATTTATCAGTAGTTATTGACTTTATGTACCAAAAAAAGTAATATCTAATTTAGTATGTTGAGGATAAAAGGTAATGAAAACAATAGAAACAGTTGTGAATGTTACCCCAAATAGACAAATTACAGTCCAATTACCTCCAGATATACCCGCAGGTGAATATCAAGTAGTTATAGTTCTTAATGAAAGTGTTAAATCAGAAGAATTAGTAGTGAAAAATCAAGCAAAAGGGTTTAAATGTTCAGATTATCCTGTGGGTTTAGTTGCTGATAATTTCACGTTTCGTAGAGAAGATTTATATAATAGATAAAGCGATTTTTATAGATACAAAAGGAGAAATATATGAAGACAGGATTTACACCAGAGACAAATGTTGATAAATTTCTGAGGTTGTATGCCGAGGGAAAAAGAGATTTTCAAAAAATCAACTTAAGAAAAGCCTATCTTGCAGAAGCAGATTTGAAGGGAGCAAACCTGGAAGAAGCAAACCTCCAAGGGGCATATTTGTTTGGTATAAATTTACCAGAGGTGAACTTGAGAGGCGCAAACTTAAGAAACGCTGATCTATCAGAAGCATTTTTGGAGGGAGCAAACCTGGAAGAAGCAAACCTCCAAGGGGCATATTTGATAGGGACAGGATTAAGTATGGCAAACCTGCAAGGCGTAAATCTGAGACAAGCTAGACTATTAGAGGTAAGGGACTTGAGTATGACAAATTTGAGAGGGGCAAACCTACAGAATGCTGACTTGGACAGGGTAAACTTGGAGAAGACTGACCTCCAAGGAGTTAACCTGATGCAAGCAAATCTCAAAGTAGCACGTTTATTTGATGCCGATTTGAGTTGTGCAAAACTTCAAGATACACTTTTACAAAGTGCTTTTTATAATGAAAAAACTCGCTTTCCTAAAGGTTTTGATCCAGTGAAAGCAGGAATGTATTTAATTGCTCCCAAAGTTAAACTCTCTCAGGCTTATCTTGTGGAAGCATTGCTATTTGAAGTAGATATGAGTGAAGTAGATTTATCAGAAGCACAATTAACAGAAGCAAAATTAGAAAAAGCAAACCTACAAGGTGCAAATCTCAAGGGAGCATCCCTGAATGGTGCAGATTTAGAAGATACAAACTTAACTAATGCAGACCTCACAGGAGCAGACTTAGGTTTTACATACCTGAGAAATACAATAATTGTAGATGCAAAATTTCAAAACTCCTACTATAACAGGTTTACTAAATTTCCTTCAGATTTTGATCCTGTAAGTGCTGGAATGGTTTGGGTTGATGTTGATAAATAATGTAGATTAAACCTCTCATAAAATATAAATCGCTGTCTAACTCGATTTATATCTGTGTTTGTTCTTACCTTTCATCTATTATTTCTATTCCTTGAGATTTTAACCAGGATTTCAAACGAGATGCTATCTGTAGATATTCAAAATTGTCCCAATCATGCCCTACAATTGCTTTAACTCGTTTAAATCCTCCTTTATCTTTTTGATAAAAAGCCTCTGTTACCTGTGAACGCAATTTCACATCTTGAATACTGTCTATAAATTTTTTTAGATCACGAATACTATCGCATAAATCGGGTATTTTAAGATAGCGTTCATTAAACATTAACTCTTCTGGATCTAAGTCAGTCGTTTCATCCTCATTAGACATTAAGATGACTTCCCCTGTTTGCAGATCAAGATATAATTCACCTAATTCACTATTTCTTAATCCGTCTATTATCCAATCAATATCTGGGTTGAGTTTGAGCTTTTTCATGATGATTTCTCTAATTAGCAGCTACTGTTAATTACCTACCGCTGTAGTAGATTCTGTGAATTATATCAAAAAGGATGATAATTTTATCCTAGCTCGTAATAATTATTGTAAACTACCATATTTTTCCTATACCCAAGCGGGAAAAGAGTTTAAAGAATCAATTTCACGCATAGTTTTATTTTTCTGCATAATTATGCAGTAACTAAAGATTGATCTTCTTCCCAACTAAACAAAGGTTCAAGTTCACCTGATTCAGCAAAAGTGATTGCAGCTATTAAACATTGAGGTAAATTAACACAAATTTTATCAGCATAATTTCCTGCTTGTCCACCAACAATTAATTTTTGCTCATTAGGAGAACTAACATTATTGTTTTTTGCATTTATTAATGCTTCATAAAAACTAGATAATAAAATCTCTTTTTTATGAGATAAATTCATGTTTTTATGATAAACATC
Source organism: Anabaena sp. AL09 (assembly GCF_001672255.1). Classification (NCBI taxonomy): domain Bacteria; kingdom Bacillati; phylum Cyanobacteriota; class Cyanophyceae; order Nostocales; family Nostocaceae; genus Anabaena; species Anabaena sp. AL09. Next base: position 30,234 of record NZ_LJOQ01000049.1, on the reverse strand, counting down.
TGATTTGGATATTTCATAAACCTGACGCAAAAGAGAATGAAAAACCTCATTATCTAAAGTTGCAGTAACAATATATTTACCAGAATTACCACCACCAATCATCATATAACTTCCATCATCAGCTTTTAAACTAACTAAAGTTTTAGTATTACCATCTAAATCACGAATAGCTGTTTCTATTTGTTGCCAATTTGGATTTTCCATGAAGTTTTCTTCATTGCTGTTTCCTGTCCAGTTGTCAGTATATAATTTTGATACGCGCACCCGTTTTAAGTGTGGGAAAGCCTCCGATACTTCTTCTTTTACTTCTTCAACGTCAGGAAGTAAATGTGCAACACCAAATAACTTTCCAGCATAAGATGTTTTCAGAAAAGCTTGTCTTTGAGCATGAGTCATTATCTCTTTTGATCCTGCCATTATTTCCTCACTACTCATATAGCTGAGGTTTTCCCCATCTTGTTTCATGTCGCTGACAAAATTCTGCTGCTGCGGTTCGTGAAAATCTGAAGCCATATAAATCTTCTCCAGGAGTGCTACGTGATAAGCCAAGATACTCCATTTGTATCTTATCTCTATAGTATGGCACAGCTTTATCTAAAGCATCTAGTATAACTAGTGGTGATTCTGTCTTTGGTTTACAAAACTCGAAAGCAACCTTAATAGCATACCAAATTAACCATTTACCAATAGGTTCAATTGACCTTACAGTAGCATCTCCTCGACTGGTAGGATGTACTTCTATATTATTTATTTCCAGATATATGGGAGGTGCAAGTTCAGGATAAAAATATGGATATAGTCCGTATTTGACTAATCCCCACACTTGATTATTATAAACAATCTTAACTATATTTTCGCAGTAAAAAGCAGTTCCATTCCAGATATTTAACCAGTCACAAGACCAATTTGTAGGAAGATCATCAATAGTTGCTGGAGAAATAACAGCAATTTCCTCTATGCTAGATTCAATTAACACTTTTACCTGATAACTTCCGATGGTAGTCAATTTGTTTTACGCCCTTCTGAGAGTTAATTTATAACTTAGAAATTATACATTTATATCTTCTTTTGTACCCAAGCGAACCAAATCAATTTCACCCATGGTTTTACTTTTCTGGATAAGTAACCCACTGTGGTTTTAAAGTTTCCCCAACGGTCAGAACTGGCGTACAATACTGGAATTGACTAATATTAAGCCACGCCAAGTTAAAAACAGTATCTTATGCCAGCATTTTTATTAGAGGTCGGTACAGAAGAATTACCCGCCGGTTTTTTGAGTGATGCTATTGTACAATGGAAATCGCGCATTCCCCACAGCCTAGCAACCCACAATCTCCCCAACACTGTTGTCGAAGTCTATGGAACACCGCGACGGTTAGCGGTTCTCATTACTGGTTTACCCTCCCAGCAAGCAGACAGGGAAGAAGAAATCAAAGGCCCACCCGCACAAGCAGCTTTTAAAGATGGACAACCCACTAAAGCCGCCATTGGTTTTGCGACTAAGCAAGGTGTAGATATTTCCGCTTTAGAAATTCGTCCCACAGACAAAGGGGATTTCGTCTTTGTGAACAAACAAATTCCCGGTCGTCCCATAGCCGACATTTTAACCGAACTTGTCCCCCAATGGGTCTGGAACTTAGAAGGTAAGCGGTTAATGCGGTGGGGACATGGTGACGGACGATTTTCCCGGCCAATTCGCACTTTGGTGACATTGTTAGATGGGGAGATTTTACCATTAGAATTAGAAAATGGCGCAAAAGTTGTCAAAAGTAACCGCCTATCTCGCACCCATAGAGTATTACACCCGGAATCTGTTAGTATTTCCCACGCTACAGAATATGTAAAAACATTGGCTTCCGGTTATGTAAATGTCCCCCCAGAAAACCGAGCCGAAATCATCACAAATCAAGTCAAAGCTGCCGCCGAAAAATTAGGCGGGTATACCCCAATTTACCCCGATTTACTAGCAGAAGTTGTCAATTTAGTGGAATATCCCACAGCAGTTATCGGACAATTTGAAGAAGAATTTCTTAACTTACCAAAAGAAGTAATTACCGAAGTTATGGTAAGTCATCAGCGTTATTTTCCCGTCTTCAAAAATGCTGACTGTCAGGAATTATTACCCAATTTTATCACTATTAGTAACGGAGATCCTGCCAAATCAGATATTATCGCTGTCGGGAATGCCAGAGTAATTCGAGCGCGGTTAGCAGACGGTAGATTTTTCTATGAAGCCGATTTAGCCAAAACATTAGAAAGCTATTTACCCCAATTAGAAAAAGTCACATTCCAAGAAGATTTAGGTTCTGTTCGTGCCAAAGTAAATCGAGTCATGGACATTGCGGGAATGATTGTAAATCAACTGACAAAAGCTAACTTTATTGAAAAAACAGACTTCCCTGATACAATCAATAACGTATTACGGGCTGCATTACTCTGTAAAGCCGATTTAGTGACGCAAATGGTCTATGAATTTCCAGAATTACAGGGAATTATGGGCGAAAAATACGCCTTAGCTAGTGGTGAAGATCCAGAAGTGGCAAAAGCGATTTTTGAGCATTATTTACCCAGAAATGCTGATGATATTTTCCCTCAAAGTCTTACTGGTCAAATTGTCGGGTTAGCTGATAGATTAGATACTTTAGTTAGTATCTTTGGTTTAGGTTTAATTCCTACAGGTTCTTCCGATCCTTTTGCTTTACGTCGCGCTGCTAACGCCATAATTAATATTACCTGGTTGGCAAATTTACCGATAAATTTACAAAGTTTATTAGAGTATACAGCAACAAATTTTGCCGTTGATTTTCGTAAAGATAGAATGGGACTAATTAAAACTTTGCGAGAATTTTTCTTCCAAAGAATTCGCACCTTATTACAAGACGAAAAACAGATAGATTATGATTTGGTAAATGCAGTTTTGGGAGAAAATGATCCAGAATATACAGAACGCGCATTAACGGATTTATTAGATGTCCGCGATCGCGCTTTCTATTTACAACAAATCCGCAGAGATGGTAGATTAGATAAAATTTACGAAACCGTCAACCGTTCCACCCGGTTAGCAGCACAGGGAAATCTAGATTTCCAAACATTAGCACCAGAATCTTTAATTAATCCCGAACTCTTCCAGAAAAAATCCGAATTTGCATTTTACAACGCTTTACTTGAGTTAGTTCCCCAAACCCAAGCAGCACAACAAAATCGGGATTATCAACTGTTAGTAACCGCACTGGCAAAAATCGCTCCTACCGTGGGTACATTTTTTGATGGTGAAGACAGCGTTTTAGTCATGGACGCAAATCCCGATATTAAGCAAAATCGCCTAAATTTACTGGGATTACTGCGAAATCACGCCCGTGTACTGGCTGACTTTGGCGCGATAGTCAAAAATTTGTAGCCTAAAGCAACAAAAAGTGGTGTAATTTCTGCCAATTAACGCTACTATAGGGGAGCTTAACCAGGGATGCTACATAGTCTATGCCAGAAGCGTTAATTATTGGATTCGGAAAATCCGGTGTTGCTGCGGCAAGATTGTTGAAACAGGAAGGCTGGGAGGTTGAACTTTGCGATAGTAGCACCTCCCCAACCCTCCTCGAACAACAACAACAACTCGCCAGTGAACACATTACCGTCAAATTAGGAAACACACCAGAATTCACCAATTCTGATATATCCAAACTAATAGTTGTCAGTCCCGGAGTTCCTTGGGATATTCCTATTCTAGCCAAAGCGCGAGAATTAGGCATAGAAACTATTGGCGAAATGGAACTAGCTTGGCGATTTATGCAGGATATCCCCTGGGTAGGAATTACCGGTACAAATGGTAAAACCACCACCACCGCTTTAACTGCGGCCATTTTCCAAACAGCAGGATTGAACGCTCCCGCCTGTGGTAACATTGGTTACGCTGCTTGTGAGGTAGCAATCCAAAATCGCGCTGATTGGATAATTGGTGAACTTAGTAGTTATCAAATTGAATCTTCCGTTACTTTATCGCCTCGCATTGGGATTTGGACAACCTTCACCCCAGATCATTTAGCCCGGCACAAAACATTAGAAAACTACTATAATATCAAAGCCAAATTATTACATAATTCCCAAATTCAAATATTTAATGGTGATGATGCTTATTTGAGCAAATTAGGATTAAATCATTGGCCAAACGCCTATTGGACAAGTGTTAAAGGTGAAAAATTCCTAATAGGTGAAAAAGGCTTTTATATAGAAAATGGCTGGGTAATGGAAAAAATCAGCGCCACACCTCAACCAATTGTTGAAGTATCTGCATTGCGAATGGTAGGGGAACATAACCAGCAAAATCTCCTCATGTCCGTCGCTGCTGCTAGATTAGCAGGTATAGATATTACCGCTATTTCTCAAGCTGTGCGTGAATTTCCTGGTGTTCCCCACCGCTTAGAACATATCTGCAATTGGCAAGGCATTGATTTTATTAACGATAGCAAAGCCACCAATTACGACGCGGCCGAAGTCGGTTTAGCATCTGTGCAAAGTCCCGCCATTTTAATCGCTGGTGGTGAAGCTAAAGCGGGAGATGATACCGCCTGGTTGGCACAAATTCAAGCCAAAGCCGCCGCCGTCTTACTCATTGGGAATGCAGCACCAGCATTTTCTAAACGGCTGCAAGAGGTGGGATATAGTAATTATCACATTGTCGAAACGATGGAGAAAGCTTTACCCATGTCTGCGGAATTAGCCAAAAAATATCAAGCTTCAGTAGTATTACTATCTCCAGCTTGCGCTAGTTTTGACCAATATCCCAACTTTGAAATGCGGGGTGAAGACTTTCGGCAATTGTGTCAAAAATATCTAGTACCGTAGGTTGGGTTGACACAAGGAAACCCAACATTTGGCTTTGGTGAATGAAAATATGGATTTATTTCACGCAGAGACGCAGAGGTGCAGAGAGCAGGAGTAGAATTGTAGCATCCTAGGTTGGGTTGACGCGAGGAAACCCAACATCAATCAAATTTAAACCACGTTTTAATTTTGTTCGACTACCTACTTTACTCATTTTATGTGCGAAAATTGTCAAAGCAGGTGTGAGGATGTAACATGACAAACGAAAATTGGCAAAACGAAGACCTATGGATTGTCACCGCAAGCAGTCCTGATAATGGTTTACAATCAGGTGCAAAAGGTGGTTTTCCCAGCAACAGTCCTACAGTTAAGGATGAAGGAACAAAAGACAGTCGCATAAACGCGGGGATGTTAGCGAAGCAGATGTCGCATTTTGTGGGAGTAATCAGCGGTGTGTTTACTGATGTCCAAAAGCAAATCACAACCCAAGGAGAACTCCAGCTTGATGAAATTACCCTGACTGTAGAAATTGGTAGTGAAGGGGAAATTAAATGGCTTGGTACAGGTGTAAAAGCTGCTGGTAAAGGCGCAATTGAGCTAAAATTTAAGCGTTCATCCTCCCAATCTCCTGTAAATTGACTCGAATATGGCTGAAAATTGCGCTATTGTTATTGGCATCAATGGATATTATAACGGCATTTCGCCCCTTAATTACGCAAAAACTGATGCAGAAAAGGTGCGGGATTATTTTCAGCATCATTTAGCTGTAAAATCAGATTATCTCAGGTTTTTCTGTGATGATTCCCCACGAGAAACCCAACCAACTTACACCACGCTATTGTCATTTTTAGACGAAACTTTTCAAACCCCTTTCTTAAATCCTGGGGATACCCTCTGGTTTTATTTTAGCGGTCATGGGATGTCCTTTGAGGGACAAGATTATTTATTACCCATAGATGGAAATCCCAGACTTATTACTAATTCTGCTATCCGTATTACCTACATCACAGAACGGTTACGGCGCAGTGGTGCAGATAATATAGTTTTATTTATTGATGCTTGTCGCAGCACTGGTCAAAAAAGTGGTGGTTTAGGAATTGGTGAAGAAAAACAGCAAGGTGTAATTACCTTTTATTCCTGTAGTCCCAGTCAGGTTTCCTACGAAATTGAGGAAATTCAACAGGGTGCTTTTACTCATGTATTACTCAATGGGTTGAAAATTCAAGGTGAAAGCAACTGCGCGACGGTTGAACGGTTGTATAACTATTTGCGCTATCAAGTTCCCCAATTGACCCAAAAGCATAAAAGTTATATTCAAACTCCCTATGTTGCCATAGAACCTGCAATTTTGTTGCATTATATTTTATTGCCTAAATCTGCTAATCTCACAGATATTTATGCTCTAAAAAATGATGCTTTTCATGCCGAAGTAGTAGGAGATATTCCTCTAGCTCGTCAGTTATGGAGGCGCGTTCTTGTCGCTTCAGGTGGAGATGATAATCAAGCATTTGAGGCAATTGAGCGATTAGCAAACAAGCAATCTCAGCCTCAAACGGAACAGCATCGAGAAGCAGAAGCACAGGGACAGAAAATAGCAGTAGCAAAAGGCTCTGAGTTGACTGTAGATTTAAATCAAGGCTTAACCATAGAACTGGTTCGTGTGCCAGCAGGGAAGTTTATGATGGGAATGCCCCCAGAGGAACGCCAAATAGCCCTAGAAAATGCTCTGAAATATAACGTAGAGCGTGAAAAGGCTGAAGAATGGTTAGATTGGTCTACCCCCCAGCATGAGGTGTATTTGCAAGAGTTTTTAATGGGCAAATATGCTGTTACCAATGCCCAATGGTACGCTGTCATGAAAACTAAGCCATGTGAGCAATATGATTCCGAGTTTCAAGGCGATAAGCAGCCTGTAATTGGCGTTTCCTGGCACGAAGCCCAGGCTTTTTGTGAAAAGATATCTGAACAAACAAAGCGGGCTGTCAGATTGCCCACAGAGGCAGAATGGGAATATGCCTGTCGGGCTGGAACAACTACAGCCTTTGCTTTTGGTAAGACTATTACAACTGATCAAGTTAACTATAACGGCAATTATCCTTATGCGGATACTTCCAAGGGCAAATATCGAGAATGTACTGTAAATGTGGATAGTTTCACCCCTAACGCCTGGGGTTTATATCAAATGCACGGTAATGTTTGGGAATGGTGCTGGGATGAATTTCATAACAGTTATAGCGGAAAACCAGCGCGTTTAAAAAGCAATGGTAATGAACCTTGGGGAAAATTAAAGGTGGTTAAAGAAGATAACCACGCTTATATATGTCGGGGCGGTTCTTGGTACGACGATGCTGTCAATTGCCGTTCGGCGAATCGTGGCAGGTTCAACGCGCGTACTCGAGTCAATAATCTCGGTTTTCGTGTTGTGTTCGGGTCTTCCTCGCCAGGACTTTCTTAGCCCTTTACCCTCTTGCGCTTTTGCGCTCTTCTCTTTATTTCTTTACCCTTGCGAGCGCCAGCGAGCGAATTTTTTTTATTATATATATACATCTTCAAAAATGTAGAGACGTTCCATGGAACGTCTCTACAAAGGGTTTAATATCATCAAAAATCATTTGTTAAAGACTTGTAAACAATATCGCCGATTAATATTCGGATGTTGTAAATTGAGGGTGGCTATCCTTGCTTATACTTCTTAGTATGTATGGCACATAGCTTGGGGTTGAGTTATTAAACGGGGCGGTTCTTGGTACAACAATGCTATCAATTGCCGTTCGGCGAATCGTAACAGGAACAACGCGCGTAATCAAGACAATAATCTCGGTTTTCGTGTTGTGTTCGGGTCTTCCTCGCCAGCACTCTCTACAGTCAGAGTTGATAGGAGGGATTCTATCAAGCGTACACCAGAGAGTCCAAACTCAAACCCAGTGATGTGGGTGACTATATCCAAATATAAAACCGAGCCAGTTAGCTTGGTAGGGAAACCGAAGACTTGACTGCAAATTTATTTTGACGGGTTTTTGGTAGTGCGGGCATCTTGCCCGCGTGAGCGAGACGCTCACACTACAGTCCATCATTTTTATCTTGACAAACTACTAGTACAAGGTTCGGTTAAGCAAAGCGCAACCCAACATCAATCAAATTGATGTGTTTTAAAGTTGACAATACTTAAATCTTGCAAATCCTGATTCAGACAGTTAAAGATTTTTAAGATATTAATTTTTAATCTTAAAAATGAAAATTTATGTACTTAAAATGAACACTCTTATCAATAAATAATCCTGTTAATCCTTAAATCCTGTTAATCCTGATATGGCTAACGCCACGCTTCGCTATCAGACAATAGTAAATGTTGGGTTTCCTTGCGTCAACCCAACCTACTTTACTAACGCCTTTTGGATGTAGAGTAGAGAGTGCGATCGCTTTCATTTATAAGATTTTCAAATTTCTCTCTTGAGAAGGATTCCTAAAATATATATATTCTATAGAATGGACTATATATTTTACCCTGAGTGAAGTTGGGCTTGGTTTACCCTCCAAGCCTTTTTATTTATTTGCTCGTCCTTCAACCTATTATTTATTGGCTGTCATCCCTGGACCTTGTGCTTCTTGTATCATCTCAGGAGAAATTTCTCGCACTGTCCGCAAGGGAAATAGACGAGTTGAGGAAATTTGAGCGTAGTCAGAAGTCAAAAAAGGAGCATATTGACTAGCTTCAGGAGTTAACTGTGCTGCCATTGCTAGGGTAACACCTTTAAGGAATTTCCGCACATCTTGAGCTTGTTCTCTAGTTACTTCTTTGTTCAAGATAGGTGGTTTTCCTTCTTGATATGGCGTGAGGCTAGGATCTACAACACTCAAATGAGAACCACCAACCACACCTACTAACCATTTTGGAGAGGGGATTTTCGCAAAACCCATGACTTGTTCAGTTAATGGTGGGGTGATTTTATCTGCGGAACTGGAGAGGATTAATGTGGGGATTTGTACTTTTGTTAACCCAGTTTCCCCAAACATTAAAGAAGTGGTAGGATTAAGAGCGATCGCTTGTTTAATTCTCCCATCTCGCAATTGATAGGTTTTTTCTGGTAATGCTTGAGCTACACATTGAAGAGTTTCACCCAAGTTGTCCTTAGCTAAGTTTGGCTGACAGCGTTGTTTGAGGTTTTCGATTTGTAATTCACCCCCAGCTAATGCTAAAGCCGTTCCCCCACCAAAGGAATAACCTACAACCATGACGTTATTAGTTGCAAGTTTCCCTTGTAAGGGACTATTCGCAGTTTGGTTAAGTTTTTCCAATTCATCTAAAATAAAACTGACATCACCCGGACGGTCTAAAAATTCCTGGGGTGCAACCAGTTGTTTTTTCCCTTGATTAACTGCTTTAAAACTAGTTTCATTACTACCAGGATGTTCTAAAGCTGCAACGACATAACCATGAGAAGCTAAATGTTCAGCTAAGTAGCGTAAGTCAGTCCGCACTGAACCCCAACCATGAGAAAAGACAATTACAGGTTTATTTGTACTTGCAGCACTAGAAAAATAAACATCTAGGGGAATTTGTCGTTGACGCTTTTGGTCGTTAAAACTTAACTTGAGTGTCTGTACCTGCGCGCTTCCTCCTTGAGTCGGGTCTAAAGAAGCAACTTTGATATCTTTGGGGTTAACCTGGGGAGAAAGACCAAACATAAACCGCTGAGTGCGGATAAATCCACCATTCAAACTCCTCGCTACAGTTAGAGCCTGGGGTAAATTAATTTCTAGACGTTGACTGGGATATGCGGCTATAAAACTCAGTATAGATAAACCCTGTGGAGAATTAGCGCCTAAAACCAATCCGCCTTTCATCGCTTGTAATCCAGCTTGATCCCGACGGCTAATAGCTGTAGAGACATCACTGAGGATTGTAGTCCCAATTTGGGTATTGATTAATCTATCTAAAGTAATAACATTTATGGGAATTCGGATTTTTAGTCCCTCCACCAAAAAGCGCCGTTGTTCTTCAGTCATTCTCTTGGTATAAGTTCCCAAACTAGCTGGTAATTTGCCAGTTTCTGTAGACTTTTTTAACTCTTCTAAGGATACAGATTCCTCCAAAGGTCCATAGCGAATTACAACGGTATCTGCGGCCTGTGCAGAGGTGTTAACTACAAAAAACGGTGTCAGAGCAACAGCACAAAATACACCTGCAAATACCTTAAAATCCTTCCAGCTTTTTTGTGTGAACATCTTTGATTGTAACTCAACTTAGGAAATTCTACCTGATTTTCAGTCAAGAGTAGAATTATAGAATTAAAGCTTTTGTCCTGTATAAATAGATCGTACCTCACCATTACGACGAATAATAGCTTCACCGTTACTGACTTCTACTAATATCCAACCTGTATTACCAATATTTTCACCTAAACTAATCCGGTGACTGATACCATCCACTTTAAACAAAGCCACGGATTTATTCCCTAACTCCAATAATCCATCTAATTGTGCGGAATAGCTAGGCACAGAAGCCTGTTCTACTATGTTAGTAGGTTCTTTTGCTGGTAGAGGATTAACTGCGACTGGGTTGGGCTTAACCTGCGTTGTTTCTGCTATGGGTTGATTTGCTGGTTGGTTAGCATTAATAGGAAGATTATGAACTGCTAAAGAAGAAGATGAAGGTAATTTGGGTGGTGTTGGTACTGGGGGAACAGTTGGTAGTTGATATTGGGTCACTGGTGACTGATAAACTGGAATATATATACGCTCAATCACATTAGGGGAACTTGGCTGATTAGTAGCAGGCGGTACATTATTCGCTGCTACAGGTAAAGGCAAAGTCGCAGTAGGTTGGGTATTTAATAAAGGTGCGGCAGTTGTTTGATTAATATTACCAGCAGGAAATCCTGGTTTAATAGTTATTTTATCATTAGTTGTTCCCTGCTGTTCTATTAAAGTCAAGGCTGCCAACATATAATTTACTAAATCTAATTGAGGATCTGTTGTCACAGAAACAGGTGATGATATTTGAGGATTTGGCCAACTTTGGGAAGTTAATTGAGTATTTATTGTAGTTAATAAACCAGACTCAGTTAAGTAAACCATCCCTAGTGTCCCTAAAGTTAAGCCTAATCCCATGAATATTACTTTACTTAAACTACTAATTTGTGGTTCACTCTTGGCAGTAATTCCCCCGATAGATGGAGGATTAACTACCAGTGTTGTAGTTTGGATATTTTTAATAGGTGAAGCGGACTGTAATGGGATATTAACTGTTGATGGCACAACCACATCAGGCATTTTAAATGACATGGGTTGGACAGGTATAGATTCTCTTCTGTCTATATGATGATTCCGCTTACTTCGACCATCTAAAATATTGTCAATATCATTAAAAAGTTCATCCATTAAACCTTCAGCATAGGTTTCTATCGTCCAAGGCTCGCTGGTGACAAAATCTATGGCTAACGCCATGCTGGTGCTATCGGATGCTTCTGAAACAAGTAAATCAGTGCTAGATTTGGGTAACATAGGCTTTTTCGGTTGTAGCTAAAAATAATAAAAAACAACGCCGCTACTGCTGTGGAAATCAACTACTTTTTTACCTGAATTTTCATCTGTTCTGGAAATTTTGGTGATATTTAGTTAGAAAAGTTTATGGACAGAGTTGGGAAAAAGGAGTCAGTAAATAACCAACAACGAAAAGTAAAATCGCCCAAACCCTCTTCACTCTTGCCTCTTGCCTCTTGCAATAACGACGATTTTCAATGCTAACCTACTTATCTATTACTTATTGGGAAATCGCTGGAGCAACCTTGTTTTTAGCTATTTCTAAGTATATCAGCAGGGCGTTGATATCGGCTGGGTTAACTCCCCCAATTCTCGCAGCTTGTCCAATGGTGAGGGGTTTAACTTTGTTCAGCTTTTCTCTAGATTCTTTAGAGAGAGTTTCAATGGTTGAGTAGTTTAAATCACCAGGTAGCTGGCGATTTGCTTGACGGGCAACTTGGTCAATTTGGTGTTGCTGTCTTGCTAAATAACCCGCGTACTTAATATCAATTTCTGCTCCTTCTTTTTCTGCTTGTTTGAGGTTGGGGTTATGGAGTCCTTGGCGTTCTAAATCAATGTAATGGATACCTGAACGACGCAGTAAATCAGCAAGAGTAATAGAGCCTTTAATTGCTTGTTGGGTGTCTTGAGCGATCGCTTGCCCCACCGGTTCATTCTCCTTTATTCTAGTACAATGTAGGCGTTCTTTCTCCGCAGTAATTTGTGCTTGTTTTTGAGTATACAAGTTCCAGCGCCGATCATCAATTAAACCTATTTCCCGTCCCAGAGGTGTCATACGCAGATCGGCATTGTCGGAACGCAGTAATAACCGATACTCTGAGCGACTGGTGAGCATTCGATAAGGTTCGCGTAAATCCTTCGTACACAGGTCGTCAATTAATGTACCAATATAACTTTGTTCACGAGGAAAAATAATCATTTCCTCACCCCGCACAAACCGCGCTGCATTGATTCCCGCTACTATCCCTTGAGCGGCGGCTTCTTCATAACCTGTAGTCCCGTTTACCTGTCCTGCACAAAATAATCCGGGGACTTTCTTAGTCATCAACGTGGGAAAACACTGAGTTGCGGGCAAATAATCATACTCTACTGCATAAGCCGGACGTAACATTACACAGTTTTCTAAACCCGTCAAACTCCGCAACATTAAAATTTGCAAAGTTTCAGGTAAACCAGTGGAAAACCCTTGGATATACAATTCAGGAATATCCCTTCCTTCCGGTTCAATAAAGATTTGGTGACTTTCCTTATCGGCAAAGCGGACAATTTTATCTTCAATACTCGGACAATAGCGAGGTCCCTTTGCTTCCACCCATCCACCATATACCGGGGACAGATGTAAATTTTCCCGAATTAAACGATGAGTTTCCGTAGTGGTGCGGGTCATGTGACAAGGCATTTGTTCCCGTTCTACCCACACTTGGGGGTCAAAACTGAACCACCGCACAGCTTCGTCACCCGGTTGAATTTCCATTTGACTGTAATCAACGGAACGCTTATCAACCCGTGCTGGTGTGCCAGTTTTCAGTCTCCCGGTTTCAAATCCTAAGCGGTTGAGAGTTTGTGTTAAACCTTCTGCTGCGAACTCTCCCGCGCGTCCTGCGGCCATGGATTTATTCCCAACCCAAATTTTGCCACCTAAAAATGTGCCGGTGGTGAGAATTACCGCTTTGCAGTGAAAAGATACGCCAAAATAAGTTTCTAAACCAATAACTTCATTATGATCATCTAAGATTAAATCTGTTACCATGGCTTCACGAATTGTCAAATTCTCTTGATTTTCGACAATTCCCTTCATTATCGCCGCATATTCCCGCTTATCAGTTTGCGCTCGCAATGCCCATACCGCAGGACCTCGTGAAGAATTGAGGATGCGTTTTTGCAGGTATGTCCGGTCTGCTATTTTGCCAATTTCCCCCCCTAAAGCGTCTATTTCATGGGTTAATTGGGATTTGGCTGGTCCACCGACTGCGGGGTTACAGGGTTGCCAAGCGATTTTATCTAAGTTTAGGGTCAATAGCAGTGTCCGACAACCGAGGCGGGCAGTAGCCAGTGCTGCTTCGCAACCTGCGTGACCTGCACCGACGACAATTACATCATAAGCGTCTTGGAATTCAGCGGCATTGTGCATGGTCTTAGTTACAGAATTAAGTTAGTTAGGAATTATAATCTTATTTTAGCGAATACGGGGGTTTATTGGAGTTTAGTTGAGTCTAAAAAAAGTAAAAAAAGTTACTAAAATATTTTCAGTAATAAAAGCTATTTAATTAATTTTACTGAGTTTATTCACAAGATTACAAACTACTGTAAAATATTTTAATTAACTTCCTAAAATCTTCTATTGTCATCAAGTTGAGATAGTAGATATTTTGGTATTTTCTCAACAGTAATATGTTTCTATTTTATATTGATGAAAGTGGCACTGGAGCAAAGGATAATGGAACAAATTATTTCGTTTTAGCTAGTATTGCTATCTATGAAAAAGATTACTCAAAAAATTATGAAGAAATTTCCGCGCTCAAACGAAGTATTGTTAAAACAAAAGAACCTGAAGATTGGGAGTTAAAAGGTAACGAACTTTGTAAAGGGAAGGAAATCTTTAAAGACTGGAACTTTGAAGCTCGTGTTCGTACATTTGTAACTATATCAGAAACTTTGAATAAAATCCCATGCCATATATCTTCTATTATAGTCAATAAAAAATTACTATATGAAAATAGAGAATTGTTGAAAGATGATATTACACTTTACCGTTTTACCTTCTACCGTTTATTAAAAGAATTAGATAGTTTTCTGAAATCCTCCAATGAAAGTGGAATTTTATTTTTGGACTCACGTTCAACACACAGTACAGGTAAACAAGATGATCGTTTGGTCAGGGCTTACAGAGAGTGGGTAAAATCACGAAAACATGATTGTAATTTTGTAGAACAGCCCTGGTTAGGTGCTTCACAATTTTATGTAGGTCTACAATTAGCAGATTACGTTGCTTACTTGATTAGTTTGAAGACACAAAATATACAGAAAGATGATCGTAATTTTGGATTTTTACAAGCTTTCGATATTTTAAAGGATAAAATTCATTTAGTTGAAATTCCTGAAAACTAGAACATTTAATGGCGAACCCACGACTGCATTAGCCGTGGGTTCATCCTTGATAGACGATTACAAGACCGTCTCGACCCAATTAGGGGCGTTAATTAGATAAAAATAGAAAATTTGTCCGTTTTCTTGTCTGTTGTTTTGTCAAGTAAGCGTTTTGACAGGCGCACGGCGTTTCAACCGCACCATACCTTCCCGTGCAGTTCGGGATACCTTGTCTTCTAACAGGCGCACGGCGTTTCAACCGCACCATACCTTCCCGTGCAGTTCGGGATACCTTGTCAGAGTCTATATTTATAATAGCATAATTTTTTATTTTTTGTATATCTATCAATTTATATCCTAAACCCTAGACTTTTTGACTAGCGTTTGTAAACTGACAGGAAGACTGAGGATATTTAAACTTAATTGTTGCCAAGAAGATTTAGTAAATTCAATATTGCTTTTACCAATTCTTTGACATACCCATTCTACACAAGCAGGAACAATTGCATTACCAAATAAAGCATATTGATCATAAATTCTCGCTATTCGACACCAATCATCAGGAAAACCCATCAATCTAGCATATTCAATATTAGTTAAACGCCGAAATTTATCACCTATTTGATAACGTTCATAATGTCTTGATGTGGAAGCAGTTAATGTTGATGCAATTCCATTAATTCCAAATATTGTATAACCTAATCTTGCGCCTCCATCTTGATTATATAATAATTCCACACCATGACAATAACGATTTACTGCTTTACTTTGCTTAATTCTTTCTAAGGTATCAGATGTAAAATCAAATTGAGTATCTACCATTAAATCATCTTGGAGAATATCTTTTAATTTTTGTCTAGGTTTGATATCCGGTAAGGTAGGAAGACTCAAAGTTAACATTTTATTTTTATAAGCAATTCCCCAATTATAATTCTTGCCTTTATTTGTAACTATAGGCATCATCATATCTTTTTCTAGTAATTCTTCTATATTTTCTAAATCAGTTAAATCTGGTTGAGTTAAGAAAACTGATGTATTTTGTAAAAGTTGAGAATTTATATGCACTGAATTCAACTTAGTCCCAAAAATAAAAATCCTGTCTCTATTTTGAGGAATACCAAAGCTAATAGGACTAATAATTCTCCATTCTATAAAATAATCTAATTCTGATAACGCATTTAAAATAACTCGAAAATGATAGCCATTTTCCATTGTTAAAAGTCGTTTGACATTTTCTAAGAAAAAATATTTCGGTTGTTTTTTATCTATTATTTCTACAATACGCTCAAATAAAGTGCCTCTAACACTATCTCTCACACCCAATTTTTTACCAGCAGGACTAAATGGTTGACAAGGGAAACCAGCAGTTAAAATATCATGATTGGGTATATCTAATATAGGAATTTTATTAATATCACCTAAAACTAGAGAATCTTTCCCAAAATTACTTTCATAAACTTGATAACTCAATTCATTAATATCATTAGCCCATATAGTTTCAATATTAGCATTTGTCAACCCCAAGCGAAAACCGCCAATACCAGCAAATAATTCTACAGCTTTTAAATTGTTTATTTTCATATGTTCATTATATAATCTTTAATGATCATTCATCTGTAAAATAATCGGAATCTATTTTTTTAATCTCATAACTTGATTAAAGCCTTCATGTTACCGATATTTTTACAATTAGGGACATAATCGGTCTAGCACTGTAGGTTGGGTTGAATAAAATGAAACCCAACAAATATCAATAACAGCAATATTAATGTTGGGTTGCGTTCCTTAACCCAACCTACGAGATCGGCGATCGCACCATAACTCAATATATTATCGGTAAACAAAACGCCTTAGTAAGACGACGAAAAATATAACAAGCATAGCAGAAATACCAACCAACAAAAGATCAGCCCAGTTTCCGTTTGGTGGCAACCATAAATCAAGAGCTTTCCAGAAAGGATTAACTACGGACTTTGCCGAAGAGGCAGAGAAAATCAACCCAAATACTGTTAGGAAAATCCTGAAATTGTCACTCTGCTTAGATTCAATAAGCTTAATTTCGCTCTCCAGGATTGACAGATTCTCAGAAATTTGGCTCTGTATTGCTTCCAAATTCATCTGTTCCCAACCTTTAGAGAGCAGATCTCTGACTTCACCATATGGAGTTGTTTCAAGCATTTTTGATTTTAAATCAACCAAATCTCTTCTTGTGGCTAGAATATCTGAATATTGCTTGAGTGTGTTTGACCTCTCAATGAGACTTTTATGCAGTATGAAACCGTATTCAAGTAATTCAATCTGAACTTGATGCTCATATATTAAGTTGCCTCTATTCATATCCATCCATTGCTTTTGATTTTCTAACCCATTTTTAGACCACACCCATAGTGTCGCTACTGATGTAATGTAGGCAGAATAGTCCTCGAATTTACGAGCATCTAATGGTAGATAGATTGAAAAATCTCCCTGTGCTTCTGGAACACGGGATAGTATTCTGCCAAAAAATTCCTTATTTGACTCTTCGTTTTTAGAAGAACTATCTAATTGATTACTATGCTGGACTAAGTGAATATGAGGTCTACCAATCCAGTAGTTTCCTATTTCTGGCAATTCTGAGACTCCTTTCAATAAGAAGTTAACAGAGGAAATAGGGTTTTTAGTGATGAATCCTACGATAGTAAATAAAGTCTGTGCTACAGAAGTAATAGTCTCTTTATTTTCTGTGCTAAAAAGCGGTGCTGACTCAAATTCAAAATCGCCGAACTCGACATTTTTAGCTAATATCTGGAATGCTCTTTTTTGATTTTTCTTCTTTTTTAAAATATTCAACCTCTGAAATATGTTAGTTGGAGGATTAGTATAATATTGATAAGCTTCTGGAGCCATAACACTAATAGCAGTTGGAACCATAGCATAGTCATAATCGTATTGCTGTATGTTGACATAGTTGCGAATAAAATCACTAATCTCTACAGAATTATCTGGAGCTATCATACGAAACTCAATAAGTAGAACACCACTTTGGTAGAGAATAATAACTGGATGAAGGCTAGTAATTCTCTCTTCTTTCTTGACTAGACGAATCGGTTTCAGAAATGCTCGAAGATGTGGTGTTGGGAGTTCTCTACCTTGAGAGATTTGTCGAGCTTCACCGTAAAGAAATTGAACTCCAATTAGCCATGTTTTGCGCGCATATCGAGTGAACTCTGCCGTTTCTATAGAATTTGTCTTGAATTCAGCAGAAACTTTTTTTAAGTCACCCGATAACTCAAGGACTGTTTTGCCTGATATAACGCCATTATCAGTTCGACAAAATGTTTCACCATTTGACATTATAGAACAATCTGCAATTTCAAAATCAACCAGCAACTTAGCTACTATTTCTAAGTTGCTTATATGGATTTTAAGGTAAGTTGAGAATGTGTACCATATTTCCCACTGTTCAATGTAGAACGAGTCCATAACTGAGATTTCTATATTATTGAAGTCTTTAATAAAACAACCAGAATAACACCCAAAAACGTGATTGAGTCTGCAAAAACCGTCTGAGCAAATACGATACTGATTAACAGAAGTAATGTGATGGATCTATACTTAAATTACAGCATATCCCGTATGTTGCCTAACATTGTGTGGGTGAAAACCCAAAACAATTTTATCTTTAGGAATTCCCGCAGCTTCTAATTCATAAGTAACACCATCTTCTGTATCATCTCTTTGTACCCAGATTTTGCCATCAATAATGTCGAGATGAACTAAGCAACCGTGAATTCTTTTTGCACCATCCCAACCAATAGTTATTAGCAAA
Organism: Anabaena sp. AL09; assembly: GCF_001672255.1. NCBI lineage: Bacteria > Bacillati > Cyanobacteriota > Cyanophyceae > Nostocales > Nostocaceae > Anabaena > Anabaena sp. AL09. Next base: position 11,978 of record NZ_LJOQ01000049.1, on the reverse strand, counting down.
TAACTATCATTTTCCTTATCAAAAACTGTTTTACATTCAATCACTCCATAGGAGTAAGGAATTTGTGTATAAGGTATTAACACTTCTTTAATAATCCGGCGATAGTTATCTAAGGTATCCATTGGGTAATCCTCTCAGCATCAGAATTAAAAACAAGCACTGTAGGTTGGGTTGAATAAAATGAAACCCAACAAATATCAATAACAGCAATATTGATGTTGGGTTGCGTTCCTTAACCCAACCTACGAGATCAGCGATCGCACTTAAAAACGCCTGCGAATGAACTCAGCGTTTCATAAGTAATCATCTAAGTTAAATAACTTTTGCTGTTTGTGTTCGCTTTCTTTCTTTGATTCGGCTTGCAAAGCAATTACCGTTTGTACACTTTCTTTGATTGTCTCAAAATCCATTTCAGCTTCATAAGCAGACCAATAAGCATAATCTTTGGTTCTTGGTCCAACAGCCACTTTGGCAAAAATATATAGCTTTTCATATTCTATTTCTTCAGTAATGTCAACCATTCCCCATTTAGAAAGTGCTGTATCTTCAATATCTTCTAATTCGTTGATTTCAGAGTCAATTATTATATCTTTGATCTCGATAGATTGATTAGTTATATAAACAAGAACAGCTACTATATTGTCGCTGTCGTTAAGTATTTCTAGTCCAGTTAATTTTTTAGTCATTACTATTATTAGTCCTGTAAACTCTGTTTATGGTGATTATTGTAACTTACTCGTGCTTGCATAACAATATTTTAGCTTTCATAGTAAAAAATTAAGTTGTAGGATGCGTCAGATATCAAAAATTCCTTTATTAACAGGATTTATGCTGTCTGAAGCACCATACTAATATGCCAGTTGCATCAGCCCTGGAAATGCTAAAATCAATGACTTGATTCCTTAAAGAGAACAATTATGGCATCCATCCGCGAGTTGCACGAACAGATAATCAGTAAAGAACGTTCTGCCGTTGAAATTACCCAAGAAGCATTAAATCGGATTCAAGAGTTAGAACCAAAACTGCACAGTTTCCTCACTGTCACGACAGAACAGGCTTTAAAACAAGCTCAAGCTGTAGATGCAAAAGTCGCTGCGGGAGAAGAAATTGGCATCTTAGCGGGGATTCCTATCGGCATTAAAGACAATTTGTGTACCAAGGGGATAGTCACCACCTGCGCTTCGCGGATTTTGGAAAATTTCGTGCCACCTTACGAATCTACCGTTACCCAAAAACTAGCTGATGCTGGGGGTGTCATGGTAGGTAAAACCAACTTAGATGAGTTTGCCATGGGGAGTTCTACAGAAAACTCCGCTTACCAAGTTACTGCTAATCCTTGGGATTTATCCCGTGTTCCTGGTGGTTCTTCCGGTGGTTCAGCAGCAGCGGTAGCAGCCGATGAATGCGTGGTTTCTCTAGGTTCGGATACGGGGGGTTCAATTCGGCAACCTGCGTCCTTCTGCGGTGTTGTGGGTATGAAACCTACTTATGGGTTAGTTTCCCGTTATGGTTTGGTGGCTTATGCTTCCTCTCTAGATCAAATTGGACCATTTGGACGGAGTGTGGAAGATGCGGCTATATTATTGAGTGCGATCGCTGGTTATGATCCTCAAGACTCTACCAGTCTCAAAGTTGCCATTCCTAACTATGCGGCTAGTTTAAAACCGGATCTCAAAGTTAGGAAGAAATTGAGAATTGGTGTGATTACAGAAACCTTTGGTGAAGGTTTAGATCCAGAAGTAGAAGCCGCTGTCACCAAAGCCATTGAACAACTGCAAGAATTAGGTGCGGAAATTCATCCGATTTCCTGTCCCAGTTTCCGCTATGGTTTACCAACTTACTACATTATCGCCCCCTCGGAAGCATCAGCTAACTTGGCGCGTTACGATGGCGTTAAATATGGGTTGCGTTCCCCTGATGCGGACAATCTTTTATCAATGTATACCAAAACTCGTTCTCAAGGTTTTGGGGCGGAAGTCAAACGCCGGATTATGATTGGTACTTATGCCCTTTCTGCTGGTTATTATGATGCCTATTATTTGAAAGCACAAAAAGTCCGCACTCTCATTAAACAAGACTTTGAAAAAGCTTTTAAAACAGTAGATGTTTTAATTTCTCCCACTGCACCTACCACCGCATTTCGAGCCGGAGAAAAAACTACTGATCCTTTGAGTATGTATTTAAATGATTTAATGACTATTCCTGCTAATTTAGCTGGTTTACCAGGGATTAGTTTACCCTGTGGTTTTGATAGTAAAGGTTTACCCATTGGACTACAAATAGTTGGTAAAGTTCTAGGAGAAGAGCAACTTTTTCAAGTAGCTTATGCCTATGAACAATCAACTAATTGGCATTTACAAAAACCTAAAATGGCTTAGTTTGTCAGTTGTAGGGGTTTACATCGTCAACCCCTATATTCTCAATAGGAATCATCATGATCCAAAGAATGTTAAATTAATATTTCTGTATTAGTCCTTTTCTCGCGGATATTATACAATTAGTACATAACCTAATTGCTGTGTTATCGGCTCGTCAGCGTCAAGAACAAGATATTGATAAAGATGATCAGGAGTTGATTATGAAATTATCGGAAATTTATCAGCAACAATTAGAAGAACTGAAAAAACAAGGACGACAAGAAGGACGACAAGAAGGACGACAAGAAGGACGACAAGAAGGACTTCAGGAAGGAATTCATGTAGGACTTCAGGAAGGACGACAAGAAGGACTCCAAGCAGGTGTAGAAAGAGAACGACACGCTATGATTGAAAGTATCCTGCAAGTGCGTTTTGGTCAAATTGATCCTCAGCTACAAAGAATTATCAATCCTCTAATTGCCATGAGTAGAGAAGAATTTACTCCTTTACTTCTACAATTATCTCGTGAGGAGTTATTAGCTAAATTCGCATAACAATAGTACAGTCAGAGGAGAGGATTAGGGGTTTAGGAATGCTAAATCCCTGCATTTAGGTTTTGAAAATGTGTTTATTTATCGTTATTATCTATGATTGATTACATTCTGTTCACTACTCATTGAGCATTATTATATAAGTTTCAAAAGTATGAGATCATTAAAATCATATAAACTGATTTTGAATCAACGCATAGTTAAAGGACAACAGATGGAACAAAATCGTAAGTCAACAGCAATCATCACAGGTGCTTCTTCTGGAGTCGGTTTGCAAGCAGCCAAGGCTCTCGTTGACAAAGGAAACTGGCACGTTATTATGGCTTGTCGTGATTTAATCAAAGCCGAGAAAGCTGCCCAGAGTGTCGGAATGCCTGCAAATAGCTATACACTCATGCAAATTGATTTAGGCTCTTTAGAAAGCGTTCGACAGTTTGTCAACAATTTCAGAGCGACTGGCAAAACCGTGGAAGCTTTGGTTTGCAACGCTGCCATTTATATGCCTTTAATCAAAGAACCGTTATTTTCTCCCGAAGGATTTGAATTAACCGTTACCACAAATCACCTCGGACATTTTCTGATGTGTAATTTGATGCTGGCAGATTTACAAAAATCACCTGCCGCTGATAAAAGATTGGTAATTTTGGGAACTGTTACCCACAACCCAGATGAATTGGGTGGTAAAATTCCTCCTCGTCCAGATTTAGGCAATTTTGAAGGTTTTGCAGCGGGTTTCCAAAATCCAATTACAATGATTGACGGTAAGCAATTTGAACCAGTCAAAGCCTACAAAGATAGTAAAGTATGTAACGTTCTCACCATGCGGGAACTACATAACCGTTTTCATGAGTCCACTGGGATTACTTTCAGTTCTCTCTATCCTGGTTGTGTAGCGACAACGGCTTTATTCCGCAATCACTATCCTCTCTTCCAGAAAATTTTCCCTCTTTTCCAAAGGTATATTACTGGAGGATTTGTCACCGAGGAATTATCAGGAGAGCGCGTTGCCATGGTAGTTGCTGATCCTGAATACAAACAATCTGGGATTTATTGGAGTTGGGGAAATCGTCAAAAGAAAGATCGGGCATCTTTTGGGCAAAAAGTTTCTCCCCAAGCACGAGACGAAGAAAAAGGCAAGCGGATGTGGGATCTTAGTTACCAGTTGGTAGGATTAGGAAAAGCATCTGAAAAATCAAGATCTCTGATTTAATTGGTCAGTGGTCAGTAGTAAGGGGAAAAATTTCCCCCTGCTCCCTGCTCCCTGCTCTCTGCCCTGTTTCCTAAATTGAATAATAAAGTGGAAAAGATTTAGCATCTTTAGGTTTAACATAAACCTTTTCTTGGGGTTCTAATTTTAGTTCATCGAACCGTTCCCGTGTTAAATGGGCTGTCATTGCTTGTCCATCATCTAAGGTTAATTCAACTTGAATTTCCCAACCTAAATGAATGATTCTGCTGACTATAGCTGGTACTGTTGTTCCATTAGCAACGTTTTCAATGATGATATCTTGGGGACGCAAAAATGTTTCTGGATGTGCTGATTCAAAACCGCTACTTTGAAAGATTTTGGCAGAACTGGGTAATACATTCACCGGACCAATAAAACTCATCACAAATGCAGATGCGGGATGATCATAAATTTGTGCGGGTGTTCCTACTTGTTCCACTTTGCCTTTATTCATGACCACGATTTCATCAGAAACTTCCATTGCTTCTTCTTGATCATGGGTGACGAAAACTGTGGTAACATGAACCTCATCATGGAGACGACGTAACCAAGCTCGTAGGTCTTTGCGGACTTTGGCATCAAGAGCGCCAAAGGGTTCATCTAATAAGAGGACATTGGGTTCTACAGCTAATGCTCTGGCTAAAGCTACCCGTTGTCTTTGTCCACCGGAAAGCTGTGAAGGATAGCGATCGCCTAATCCACTTAATTGCACTAATTCCAATAGCTGTTCTACTTTTCCCTGAATTTTCTTTTTGGGGGCTTTGCGAATTTCTAAGCCAAAGGCGATATTTTTGCGAACAGTTAAATGTTTAAATAGGGCATAGTGCTGAAAGACAAAGCCAATATTTCTTTCTTGTACACTTTGATCAGTAGCATCTTTACCTGTCAGAATGATTTTACCTGTATCTGGTGTTTCTAAACCAGAAATTAATCGCAATAGGGTAGATTTACCAGATCCAGATGGACCAAGTAAAGCCACCAGAGAACCACTCTGAATTTCCAGATTTACCTGTTCAACTGCTTGGAAACTACCAAATTGTTTAGAGACGTTTTCAACTACTATACCCACTGGTGCTACACCTCTGCAAATAATCTACGGTTTTTAAGTAGGAATACCGTATTTTATATTTATATCACAAATATTTGCAGTGTTATCATTAAAATTCATGAACTTAACAAATTTGAGATTTTGAATTACAGCAAGAGTCACGAGTAAAATCCTGCTGATTTAAAGAAGCGCGGAATACCAATACTAAAAAAATCGTCTTCTTGTCTGATTTTCAGATAGTGTTTTTCGTAATGGAACTACGTCGGCTTCACTACTTTCCCTCGCTACGCGAATTAATAAAGCAGAAGATATCAAACTGGCAACCATTGAATTACCACCATAACTAAACATGGGTAAAGGTAAGCCTGTAGTTGGTAAAGCGCCTGTAGTTACGCCAATATGTAATAATGATTGCCCAACCATAACAACTACTACACCAATTGCCACTAATTGAGATGTCAGATTTTTGGATTTGAGGGCAATAATTAATCCTAAAGTAGCGAATATTGCTAACATTAGTAATAGTAAAATACCGCCAATAAAACCAAATTCTTCCGAAAAAATGGCGAAGATAAAATCAGTATCTTGAATTGGTAAATAGAATAACTTTTGTTGAGAAAGTCCAAAACCAACCCCCGAAGTTTGACCCGAACCTACAGCTAATAAACTTTGTACTAACTGATAACCATCTCCTGTGGCATCAGCCCAAGGATTCATAAAGGACATAATGCGTTTGCGTTGATATTCTTTGATACTAATACTGATTATTGCTAACATTACCCCACCAAAGGCTGTTCCTCCCAAGTATTTATATGGTATTCCTGCTGCTAGGGCAATAAACCAAATTGTCATGCCGCAAAGTGCTGTTGTACTTAAGTTAGGTTGGGCAAGAATTCCTAAGAGGACAAGACCGAAAACACCCAGCCAAGATAAACGAATTCCCCAACGCAGTTTTTCCCATTTTCCAAAAAGTGTCGCACTTTGTAAAACTAAAAAAGGTTTAATTAATTCTGATGGTTGGATAGGAATTGGCCCAATGGATATCCACCTAGCAGCATCAAAGGCTTTTTTTCCTAATCCTGGTACTAAGGTCAGAAAAATTAACATCAGGAAAAATATTAAAAACCAATGAGATACTCCCAAAATTTTCCGCAATGGCAAATTAACAATGATGTTGAAAATAATTAAAGAAGCTATAGCCCAAAGAATTTGCCGTTTGAAATAATATAAACCGTCACCTTGACGTTCATCAGCAACGGGATAGGATGCGGAAAAGAGGATAATTAAGCCAATAAACATCCACGTTAATGTTAGCCAGCGTAATAATCGGGCTTCTAGTCCCCAAGTAGAAACGGAATTATCAAAAATTGGGATTAAACGGAGTAGATTCACAATTTGGTAATTGGTAATTGGTAATTGGTAATTTTCTTCTTTCTTCTCCTGACTCCTGCTTTAAATCAAAACTAAATTATCTCGGTGAATCACAGTATCTGCCTTCTCATAACCTAAAATTGCTGGTATTTCCCGTGACTGTCGGCCGCAAATTTTCTGCAATTCCTCACTATTATAATTCACCAATCCTCTAGCAATTTCCTGACCATTACTATCACATAACTGCACCGCTTCTTGATTATCAAATTCCCCCTCTACGGCTCTAATTCCTGCTGCTAATAGGGATTTTCCGGCTTTGACAACAGCGGCGATCGCTCCCGCATCTAAATATAATTTTCCCCCAGGAATTAAACCATAAGCTATCCAGCGTTTGCGGGCTGAAGTTGGTTCTGGTTGGGGTGCAAAGTGTGTACCGATGAGTTCCCCTTGGATAATTTTTTCAATGTTCCGGGGAAACTGTCCTTGGGTAATGACTGTGCGGATACCAGCCGCGATCGCAATTCTGGCCGCAGAAATTTTAGTCATCATCCCCCCAGTCCCCCATTGAGAACCCTGTCCACCAGTTTGAATCTGTAAATCTATCAGTTCTTGCATACTGCTAACTAAACTAATCGGTTTAGCATCAGGTACAGAACGAGGATCGGCTGAATATAATCTATCAACATCTGTTAATAAAAACAGCCAATCTGCTTCTACTAAACTGGCTACTAATGCAGAAAGGGTATCATTATCTCCAAATTTTAATTCTTCTACAGCTACTGTATCATTTTCATTAACAATGGGAATTACTCCCAAAGCTAGTAATTCTTGAAAAGTATTATTAGCATTAAGATAGCGGCTACGCTGTACCAAATCTGCCCTTGTTAATAATACTTGAGCAATTGGTTGTTGCAAAATACTAAATAAATCATCATATATACGCATTAATCTACCCTGTCCAACTGCTGCTACAGCCTGTTTTAAAGCTATAGTTTTGGGACGTTCCGTTAAACCTAACCGCGCACAACCTACTCCCACAGCACCGGAGGAAACTAAAATTACTCGATGTCCCTGTCGTCTCAAATCACAAAGAGTTTCCGCTAAAGTAGCAATGCTAGAAAGGGCTAATTGTCCGGTTTCTGGTTGAGTGAGACTAGAAGTACCGATTTTAACAACGATTGTTTTGGTCATTTGTCAGTTGTCAGTTGTTGGTTGTCAGTAGGGGCGAAGCATTTGGAAGATAAATTATCGGTCATTGCCAAAAGGGGCGAAGCATTTGGAAGATAAATTATCGGTCATTGCCAAAAATAGTTCTCCAAATGCTTCGCCCGTACAGTTGTCAGTTGTCAGTTGTCGGTTGTTACCAAAAAATTGTACAGCGCCAATCCCTCTCTTGTGAAGGAGTAGAATTCAGGTGTCAGCAGAGGTCTAGCAGGTCTAAACCTCTGCTTAGTCCTATCTTCTAAAACCCACGGAAGTTATAACCAACTCCCAACAAAACCCCGACATCAGTTTTACTAAAAAACCCAGCGTTGACAGCGGCTGTGGCGGTTAATCTACTATTGAGAGGTACGTCTATACCACCAGTGACTAACAAAGCAGTTTCAGATTTATCGCCTGTTTCAATGACTGCACCTAATCCAAAATAAGGAGCTATGGGTAAAGGTTCTGTAAATGGATCTGGTGATTTAAAAGACAAGTCATAAGTGATAGGAACGAGAAATGTTGTGTTTGATCCTAGTATTACTGATGGTCTGACTGATAGAGTTTTGGTAACACCAATTTTACTAATGACAGTAAAGTTACCATCACTTATGTCTGAAAAGCCACCGGAAGCACCAACGTTGAAACCAACACCGATGTAGCTACTACCACCACGAGTGGCTCTACCTATGCCAATTGGACTTTGTGCGATGCGATTAGATGGTTGTGTTTTTTCACTGGCTTCTGTAGAACCAGAATTGAGCATAACTGATGAAGTTTCTACTGTTCCTGGTATGGGTGTGATTGTTCCACTGGCTATTTCTTCTGTAGCAACGGTGGATATTGATGTTTGGTGGGTGGGAAGAATAATTGTTTCTGGCTCAACTGTCTGAGCATTTACGGAAAGTCCGCTCCCTAAAATTACCAAAGCTGCAAAACTTGGTAAGGTTAAAAAACTTTTACGAAAAATAATATTACTCACGTTCACTCCTCACTAGATTTAAGATTGACACCATCATCTTGACAAATTTCCTTAATACTCATCATTTAACACGAAAAATCAAAATTTGCATCTTGATTTTGTTTAATTAACTAAGTTGTGAGCATTGGTAACAATTTAAGCAATACCTTTGCCAAATTGAAAAAAGCCTTGATTAATATTTATGGTTGTTCGCGTTGCGACGAAAATAGTACGTATTTATACGGTAATTATAGGCATCCTTCATCACCAAACAAATGCGTTGGGTTGCGCTATCGCTTAACCCAACCTACAAAAAATAGCGAGGGTATTGCTTAATTATTTTAAGAAATATCTAGCAATTGTCTCAGAAGCATTTGATCGTCTAGTTTCGCTTTTAAACGACCTTTTTCCACGTCACGAATCCAGCTTTGGCTTTTTTCCATCAGCTTTGCTAATTCCCTTTGGGAAAGGTTCATTTTTTTACGTCCTTCTGTCACCTGTTCCCCCAATAAATTACCTGTTTGTTGATGATTACTTTTGGGTTTAGTGGTGCGACGTTGTTTTTTATCTGATTCTGAGCGGTTTTCCCAGTCTGGAGGGAGTTCAAAAGATAAAATTCGGGCATTCAGAAGCAAATTCCATTTACCACGTGGTCCGCTGTCTGTGAGACGATTTTCACCACTACCATCATTAATCCAAAATTCTAAAGCTTCCTCTGGATCTTCAGGGATATCAACTAATTTTGCCCACAAAGGTTGAATTTCTGGGGGATAGGTAACAGGATCAAATAATGGCTTTACTCCATAATGATTGAGAACTTCTAAATCATTTTCATAGGCTTTAAGGAGGCGTTTACGTTCTTCCCTGTGTCTAGAAGCTTGAGTCACTTTTTCCTCACCATAAGCAACGCGCAGCAAGGTAGGAATAGTAATCCTTTGTTCTCTACCCATTTTGGTTTTAAATAATAACCAAAGCATAAGTCTCACAGCCCCTTCATGTTGTTGCCACAGACTCATAACTGTGGTTAATAGGGTTTTGGGAAGACTGCCATACTGATAAAATGTGGTGCGTTCTTTGCATCCTTGTCTGTTGAAGAAATGTTGTGTCCAAATCCCAGCTTTGACTGTAAATGTCAGTCCGACTAAATATTTACAACCTTGATCATCTTCTTGAAAATGGTGCTGAGTATCTGTCAAATTCCATAGATAACTATCTTTAATAGAAAAACTGGGAACTCTACCCTGTTGCGGCCAGTCAATAGAAACCATGAGAGAACAAGTTTGATAAACGATGTTTTTAATTAAACCAAGTTTGGTGCTTTTGCTGAGGTCTTTACGTTTTTCTAAGCCCAAATACTGTTCAATTTGTCGTTCATCAATTGTAAATTCTTCTTCCCAAGGTTGATCTAGGGCTGTGATTTGAGCAGCAAAAATGAGATGGATACAAGCAGCACGAATGTCTAGATAATCAATTGCTTGTAAATTATCAGCGCGGTTATTAGCTTGAAATAGGTCTTGGATCTGAAAGGAAATTGTCCCTCGTCCTTGATTAACTGAGCGACTGTAATGTAAATTACCCTCCTCATTTTTTTCCCATTGTAAAGATGTTCGTTGCGCTAGTAAATTACAAGCTTCCCAAATAACTATTGCTGACGCAAAGGGATTATTCTTACCATTAGAAAACAAATCTGGACTAGTCGCATCACGTGGTTCAACTTTGCATCTTCCTTTTTTTGCGTGTGTAGGTATAGGCGCATTTGTTGGACAAGCAATCACACATTGTGGTTGTAAATAATAACCCTCACAATTATTACAAAGGGCAGGATCAACCCAATATTCATCATCTTCGATTTTGATTGCACCCGTAGGACATAGGGGTCGGCAGTTGTCACATCCCACGCAACTGTTGTTAGGAATTATATGCGGCATAGGAACTGTTCCTACTTTAATCGTTGAGATGTTTGGCTCAAGTTTCCCCTTAATGTGTCCAATTGATTCATAACTTGCTACCAAATTACCTCTATAACGAGAAGATATTTTTCTCGCCTGATTAATTACTGATATGGTTAATGAAGCCAGATTTTGTAGCTATTTATATTTTGCAAAGTTAGGCTTCATTGCTTCTTCATTAACTATAATTTTCATAAAGATTTCAATAAGATTGTTCGGGATGAGCTTGGCAGGATTTCTTAATATTTACCTGAATATTTACTGTCATAATGTTTGGTTTGGGCTATATAAATTATCCTAAATGTTTTTGAGTAACATCTTATAGGAGGGAATGGGTAATTGGTAATAAAGAATAGAAAACAAAATGGTTCAAAAATAGAGGAAATGATTTTTTAAAGTTTGTATTTACTAATACTCTCAGGAGAATATTTTTATCTAATTAGAAAATATTTGCAAATAGGAAGTCAATTAAGCCAATAATAATCTTTGATAATTGATTATTATTCTTATTACATAAGATATTTTTAGGCTAATTTATCAAGCTTTATTGAGAAAATAAATTTAAACACAATTCTAGAAACCTTTGACTAATAAGCTTTTTATCCAAGCACATTACCCAAATTTATCAATAAGTAATATCATTTAATATTTTGAACTAATTAAAAATAAATAATATTGTTTAGCAAGTCATCAAAATTTGATGAAAAGTTAATTTTTGTGATTGAAAAAATGAAATCTCAGGCTAGTATGAAGATTCAAGGATTAACTAACATCTAGCTAAAATTGCTGAGGTTTTATTCATGGCTACATTAACAGGATTGACTTATGGTGGTAATGCTTGGACTCCTAAATTTGCTCAAGAAATAGATAAAGAAAAATGTATTGGTTGTGGCAGATGTATGAAAGTTTGTGGTCATAAAGTTTTAGCTTTAATGGCTTTGAATGAAGAAGGTGAATTTGTAGTAGATGAAGATGAAGAAGAAGTTGAACGGAAAGTAATGGTTATTGCTAATCCAGAAAACTGTATTGGTTGTGAAGCTTGCGCTCGGATTTGTTCCAAGAATTGTTACAGTCATGACACACTAGATAAATAACATTCTTGGTAATTTTCACGGTGTGATGTTTTGCAAAACACTGGTTATTTTTGTCAAGTTTATCAGCAAGGTAATTAAAGGATGTTTGAAAAGTATCAGAATTAATCGAGATCCCCCCAACCCCCCTTAGAGGTTGTTTGAAAAGTATTATATCAAACCAGTAATCTCCAAAAACCTAACCCCCCTACCCCCCTTCCCTGCAAGGGAATGGGGGTT